>NZ_BBOX01000335.1 GCF_001553455.1 Streptomyces hygroscopicus subsp. hygroscopicus | reverse complement strand
GTTATCAACAGGCTGTGGATAAAAACGGTGGATGACCCGGCTCGGGCCCGCCTCGAATCGAAAAAGATTGGCTAAATATTTCGAGTTCCGGGACGAGCGAACCGGGCGATCCCCCGTTAGCGTGGCAAGTGGCGCGAAAGACCTAAACAGCTCTAACTGCACGCTAAGTATCTGCAAGCGGACTCAGGCGGGCCCTGGGTGGTGTGGGTGAGAGTGCCGGGTGCACCGAGCGGACCCCTGGTCGGAGCCTGCGAGGGGCGCGAGGAGTCGCGAGGAGTCGTGAGGTGCCGCGAGAGGCCCCGGGAGGGGTGCGAAGGGATGGCGGACGGCGATGCGCGCATGGCGGCGCGGAACGCGAGAAAGGTGCCGGAGGCTCCGGCAGAGCCCCGAACCCCGGCAGAGCCCCGAACTCCGGCAGAGCCCCGACAAGGGCCCCCAACCCCGGCAGAGCCCCGGCAGGGTCCCCGACAGAGCCCCGAGAGAGTCCCGACAGCGACTGAGTCCCGACAGAGCCCCGAGAGGTACCCGAGAGACCCCAGAGAGGCCCGAGAAAGTCCCGGCAGAGCCCCGAGGGCCCGGCCAGCTCCTGACCCGACAGGACCCAGATCCTGACCCGACAGGACAGAGATCCCGAGACCCGACAGGACAGAGATCCCGAGGCAGACCCGAGACAGACCCGTGAGAGACCCGAGCGAGACGCGAGAGGACCCGGGCCATGGCGGCATTCGCGGAAGGCGTGCCCTGCTGGGCGGATGTGCTGCTGTCCGACCTCGCGGCGGGCCGGCGCTTCTACGGTGAGCTGTTCGGCTGGACCTTCGAGGAGATCGCCACGGCCTACGGCTCGTACACCCGGGCCCTCCTCGGCGGTAAGGACGTCGCCGGGCTGGTCCGCAAGCCGGACGGCCGGATGCCCACCGTCTGGAACATCTACTTCGCCGCCAAGGACGCCGCCGCGACCGCCGTCCGGATCCGCGAGGCAGGCGGCCGGGTGATCACCCCGCCGGTCTGGATCGACGAGTTCTGCGTCATGGCGACGGCCGCCGATCCCGGCGGTGCCGTCTTCGGGATCTGGCAGGCGGGCAGCCACCCCGGCTTCGGGCGGCGCGGCGCCCCCGGCTCGTACGGCTGGGCCGAGGTCCACACCCGTCAGCCGCGCGCCGTGGACGCCTTCTACCGGGCGGTCTTCGGGTACGAGACGGTGCCCGCCGCCGAGGGGGTGCCCGCCACCGAGAGGGTGCCCGCCGCCGAGGGGGCGCCGGACGACGTGGTGCTGTGGACGCCGCGCGGGGAGCCTCCGGACCCGCGTCACGCGATCGGCGGACGTGTGGTGATCGGTGAGCGGTATCCGGCCGAGCTGCCCGCCCACTTCCTGACGTACTTCGTGGTGGCGGATTGCGATCAGGCGCCGCGCACGGTGCACCGGCTGGGCGGGCGGGTTCTCAAGACCCCCGAAGATACGCCGTACGGGCGTTTCGCGGTTCTTGCGGACAATCAGGGCGCGGTCTTCGCCGTCCTCGCCCCCTCGGCGGCGGGCTGAACCCTCAGACGGCGGGCTGAACCCCCAACGGGGAACGGGGTGATGCCGGTCCGGGGGCACTCGGCCGACCCCTGGCCGAACCGGGCGGGCCCCGGCTCCGTATCGCCCGATGACACGACGATTCGCCCCCGGGTTCGCAACCGCCGCCTTCGCCAGAGAGAATGCAGGATGCGTGCCGCCGGTTGGTTTGTCGGTGAGACGCTGCACGGGGCTGTATTTTTTCAAGCCCCCACGGGGAGGTGGCAGGCAAGTGGTGGAGCAGCTGACGCAGCACGATCCGAGGCGGATCGGCCCTTTCGAGGTGCTCGGCCGTCTCGGCGCGGGCGGCATGGGGCTGGTCTATCTGGCACGCTCGGCATCGGGCCGACGGGTCGCGATCAAGACCGTCCGGACCGAGCTCGCCGAGGACCAGCTGTTCCGCGTCCGGTTCACCCGTGAGGTGGAGGCGGCCCGCGCGGTCAGCGGGTTCTACACGGCCGCCGTCGTGGACGCCGATCCGCGGGCGGCGGTGCCGTGGCTGGCCACCGCCTATGTGCCGGCTCCCTCCCTCGAGGAAATCGTCAACGAGTGCGGGCCGATGCCCGCCCAGGCGGTGCGGTGGCTGGCGGCCGGGGTCGCCGAGGCGCTGCAGTCCATCCATGGCGCGGGCCTGGTCCACCGCGATCTGAAGCCGTCCAATGTGCTGGTCGTCGAGGACGGTCCGCGCGTGATCGACTTCGGGATCGCCTCCGGGGTCTCGAACACCCGGCTGACGATGACCAACGTCGCGGTCGGCACCCCCGCCTACATGTCACCCGAGCAGGCGCGCGACTCGCGCAGTGTGACGGGCGCGAGCGACATCTTCTCGCTCGGTTCGACCCTGACCTTCGCGGCCACCGGACACGCGCCCTTCCACGGCGCCAACCCGGTGGAGACCGTGTTCATGCTGCTGCGCGAGGGCCCCGATCTGGCCGGGCTGCCCGATGAACTGCGGCCGCTCATCGAGTCGTGCATGCAGATGGAGCCCGAGCGGCGGCCGTCCCCGGCCGATCTGCAGTCCCAGCTGGCCCCGCATCTCTTCGCCTCGAACGCCGAGGACAGCGGTACGGCCTCGGCCTGGCTGCCGGGCGGTGCCGTCGCGCTCATCGAGCGCAAGCGCAGCGGCCGCAACCAGGTGCGCGGCTCCTCCCGGCCCGCCGCCGGGGGCGGCCGTCCCGCCGGGAACGCCGGAAGCGGCGACGGCCGGTCGTCCGCCCCGCTTCCGCCGGAGCGTCCGCCCACGCCGCCCTCGTACGC
>NZ_BBOX01000334.1 GCF_001553455.1 Streptomyces hygroscopicus subsp. hygroscopicus | reverse complement strand
GACCGGGACCACCCCCGCCGGCCGCTGGACCACGGCCGTCGCCAACTGCTCGGGCACCGGCACCGCCACCGTGGACACCACGACGGCCCACGGCGGTACCACGTCGGTGCGGATCACGGGCAAGGCGGGGTACTGCAACCACGCCTTCGCCGGCACCTCGCTGTCCGGGCTGCCGTCCGGCGCTGATCTCTACGCCCGCTTCTGGGTCCGCCACACCACCGCCCTGCCCGCCCAGCACGTCACGTTCGCCGCCCTGCGCGACGCCAATGACAACGGCAAGGACCTGCGCATGGGGGGCCAGAACAAGGCGCTGCAGTGGAACCGCGAGTCGGACGACGCCACTCTCCCTGCCCAGAGCCCGGCGGGCGTCGCGCTCAGCACCCCCCTGCCCGTCAACACCTGGACCTGCCTGGAGTTCCGCCTCGACCGCACCGCGGGCCGCCTGGACACCTGGGTCAACGGCGCGCTCGTCACCGGGCTGGTGGTCGACGGCACCCCGACCCAGGACGTCGACCAGCAGTGGCTCGCCCGGGGCGGATGGCGGCCCGCCCCGGGCGATCTGCGGCTGGGCTGGGAGAGCTACGGCGAGGGCGATGACACCCTCTGGTACGACGACGTGGCCGTCGGCACCTCCCGCATCGGCTGCTGAGCCCGGTCTCCCCGCCGTCGCCGTCCTCGGCGTCGGCGGGGAGGGGCGCGTGGCAGACGACCGTGGAGTCGTGGGCGTCCATAACGGACCAGGATTCTCCGCCCTCCTCGCCGTGGCACCGCATCAGGCAGACTTTAAGCCTGCCTGATAGGTTGGCCATGTTGCTTGTCAGAGAAGGAGGCGACATGTCCGACCCTGCTCCCGTGCGGCTCGACCTGCCCGAGGCCGCGGGCACACCCCTTCAGGTGGCGATCCTGGTGGCGCCCGGCTACTGGCCGGTCGACATCATCGGCCCGCAGACCGCCCTCGGCATCCTCCCCGGGGTCAACCTCCACCTGGTGTGGAAGAACACCGACGAGGTGATGGGGGTACCGACGTTCCCCACCCGGCCGACGACCACGTTCGACGACTGCCCGGAGGACGTGGACATCCTCTACGCGGGTGCGGTGTCCCCCGAGGTCTTCGAGGACGCCGAGACCCTCGAGTTCCTGGCCGACCGCGGCAGCCGGGCCCGCTGGGTGGCGGGTTCCTGTACGGGCGCCCTGCTCATGGGGGCGGCGGGCCTGCTGCGGGGGTACCGAGCCACCACCAACTTCACCGCCGTCCATCTGCTGCCGTACGTAGGGGCCATCCACCAGCCCGGGAACGTGGTGGAGGACCGAAACCGGATCACCGCCGGACCGGCCACCGGCGGGTTCGAGATCGCTTTCCGGCTGATCCAGGACATCTACGGTGACGACATGGCGCGCGAGGCGATCCTGCAAGCCGAGTACGCTCCCGAGCCGCTGTTCCAGGTGGGTACCCCGGAGCTGGCAGGCCCCGAACTCACGGCTCGGGCGCTGGCCCGCGCCCAGGGGATGACCACGCTCATGGAAGAGGTGATGAAGCGGGTCGGCGCCCGCCTGGACGCGCCTGCCTGAGCCGGTACGGCGGCGTCGCGCGTCCGCCACTCCGACGGGGCCCCTCCGGAACCCGGATGTGGGCCCCGCCCGTCATGAACGGGGCCGAAGGCTATGAGCGTTGCCGGCACGAGGAGAGGGCCGTCATCAGCAGATCGGTCAGGGTGGCGAGTTGCTCGCTGCTCAGGGCGCTGCCCAGATCGCTGTCCGAGGCGGCGTAGGCGCGTTTGCCCGCCTCGATCAGCGCGCGCCCCTCATCGGTGACGTGGAGTTCCGCCGTGTGGCCGCGGCCGAGGAAGTTCCTGGGCTCGACCGCCCCCCGCTGTTCGAGCTGACGGACGGTGGCGTGCGCGCTCTGGGCGGTCACCCCGGCTCGCCGGGCGAGTTCGCTGTACGACAGCCCCGGCTCGCGCTGCAGATGCCCCAGGATCGACAGGTGGCGCAGCGTGTACCCGGTCGGCCGCAGTGCGGTCTCGACGTCGTCCCGGATGAGACGCCCCAGTACCGCCAGGAGGAAGGCAGGGCCTGGCTGCGGGATCGGGCCGGGGCCCGGCTGCGGGGTCTGGTCCGTCATCGCACACCCTGAGTTCAGCGGTACAGCGGGTTCAGTCTGAATGTAACCCATCCGCCGGACCGGGATGCCCACGCTGCCCTGCGAGGCAGCGGTGCGGGGGGAGGACCGGCCCGAACCGCCTTGGGACCGGGCGGCGCTCGCCCGCCGCGGCATGTGCCGGTGGCCGCACCGGCTGTCGTCCGGCGGCCGGTGCCGCCTGGGCGTCTCCGGGCCGTCTCGTCCCGTAGGGCGCGGCCCATAGGCCGCGCGGAAGCGCCTCGCCCGGCCCGTCACTCGGTGGTCCTCAGCAGACGCCGTCGCCCGGCTTCGGGTTCCCCAGGCCGAAGAGCGGCCGCAGCCTGAGCCCGGCCCAGGTGCCGAGGAGGGCGGAGGCGCCCCAGATCCAGCCGTGCAGACTGCCGGAGGCGATGCCCGCGAGGTAGGCGCCGATGTTGCAGCCGCCCGCCAGCCGGGCACCGATGCCCATCAGCACCCCGCCCAGTACCGCGGCGGTCGCCGTCCGCCACGGCACTCCGCGGTGCAGGGTCCAGGTGCCGCCGAGCGCCGCGGCGACCGCCGCGCCGATCATGATGCCGATGTCGGTGAGGCTGGTCTTGTCGGCGAGCACCGGCCCGGCGAGCATCTCCTTGTTCCCGGGCTGCTGCCACCAGCTCCAGCTCTCCGGGTGGCCGCCGAGCGCCCGCACCAGCTCCGCGCCCCACAGGCTGAAGGCGCTGGTGACGCCCCACGCGCCGCCGGAGACGAGCAGGACGCCGGCGCCCAGTACGGCCAGCGCCAGGGCGCCGACGGCCAGCGGCCAGGAGCCGCGCAGGACGCGGGCGGCGGCACCGCGCGCCGAGGGCACCGGGCCGATCGGCGGCGGGTTGCGGCGGGCCTGGACGCGACGGCTGACCAGCACGATGGCGGCGAGCGCGAGGATCGTCACCGCCCAGGAGCCGAACCAGCCGATGTGGTCGGCCATGACCACCGGCTCCAGTGCGGGCAGGTCCTTCCACAGGTCGAACTGCCAGGCGGCGAGGGTTGCCCCGGCGATGAAGCCGCCGAGGGTGAGCAGGATCGACGTCTGTCCCGAACCCACCGCGAACAGGGTGCCGGAGGCGCAGGCCCCGCCGAGTTGCATTCCGACGGCGAAGACGAACGAACCGATCAGCAGGCCGAGGCCCAGCGGTCCGGCCGAGGGCGCGGGCGCGGATCCGAACAGCCCGGTTTTCGTCCCGATGAGCAGGGCGAACAGCGTGGCCGTGGTGCCCAGCAGCAGGGCGTGGGCGCGCAGACCGGTGCCGTTGCCGACGGCGACCAGCTGCCGCCAGGCGGAGGTGAAGCCGAAGCGGGAGTGGAAGAGGGCCACTCCCAGGGCGAGACCGAGCAGCAGCAGGACGCCGGGCTTGGCCCCGTGGGCGGCCCACACATACGCGGTCAGCGCCGCGCCGAGCAGCCCGGACACGGCGAGCGGCACCCGGCGCACCGGTGGCGCGGCGGG
>NZ_BBOX01000333.1 GCF_001553455.1 Streptomyces hygroscopicus subsp. hygroscopicus | reverse complement strand
CGCCGTGGGCCGTGGCACGGAGGTGGGCGAGGGGGACAGCAGTGCGGCGGTCTTCGCCGCCTCGGCGGGCGGGGCGGTTGTCACGAGCGGGCTCCGGAGGCGTTCGAGAGGGGGACGGGGGGGCGACGCCGGGCGGGCGAGTCCGGCCGGGCGACGCGGCGCCGCGCGGTGGGAAGACCGGCTGGTCGCGGCTCAGCGGCGACAGAGACCGTCGTCGACGCACCACGCCGAGTTCGCGAACAGCGCGAGACACAGCAGACGGGCGGGTGCGGACATGTGGTCCAGAATATGTCCCGGTTTCCAGGAAACGGACCTCGGTCTCACCATGTGAGCTATGGAATGAGCCACAGGCCGGTCCTCGCCACCTCACCCCTGCGGACGGACCGCCGTCCACGACCCGGTCCGAGCCCGGCCGGGGCCGCCGGGGCGGCGCATCGGCAGCCGCCGCTCGTGCCCGCCGGATCCCGGCATATGCCCGCTTGGTCACCATTTCATCACAACGTCTTCACGGCTCTCCCGTGCCACCGTCCCGGCACCGCATGATGCACCCCACCGTTCACGCCTCGGGGAGACATATGCGCACCCGCACCGCCGCCGCCACGGCAGCCGTCGTCACCACCCTGCTCCTGACCGGCTGTTCCTCCGGCGGTGACGGAGGCGGCAAGCCCTCTCCGACCGGCACCCCGGCCGCGGCCGAGAAGGCCGAGACCACCCGGCGCTGCGTCGACGCCATCGCCGAGCGGGCCGCCGCCAACCGGGGTGGAGCGGTGCGTTCCCACCCCGTTCCGGAGCCGTGCGCCCGGCTGTCGGACGACGACTACCTGGACGCCTACCTGAAGGGTCTCGAACAGGCGCACCGGGACGCGCGGGACCCCTCGCCGGAAGAATCCGGCAACGCGACCGGCGACACGGGGAGCTGATCCGGGGTTCGGGCCGCCGCACGGGCCGGATGGTCCGCGCAGGAAACCCGGGCGCCCGACCGGGAGCCGTCCGGACAGACGACGTTCTCCCAGCTCGTCGTGGAGACGTCGGCCTTCCGCAGCCGGGCGCCGCGGAGATCGGAGTCCGACAGCGTGGCCCCGCCCAGGTCGGCGCCGCTCAGGTCGGCCGAGGAGAGGCCGACGTGGGTGAGGTCGGCCGCCCGCAGATCGGCGCCGGTCAGCCGGGCGCCGTCGAGGCTGACGTCGGTGAGGAGGCCCTTGCCGAGCACGGCCCCGCTCAGGTCGGCGCCGCGCAGGTCGACCTGCGAGAGCGTGGCGGAGGTGAGGTCGGCCCGGCGGAGGTCGGCATCGCGCAGGTCGACGTTCTCCAGCGACGCACCGGCCAGCCGTGCCCGGTAGAGGTTGCCGCGGCGCAGGTTCGCCTCGGACACCAGCCCGGTCAGGGTGGAGCCTTCGAGGTTGACGCACCGCAGCTTCTTCTGCCAGAGATCCGCACCGGCGACGGCGCGGCCGGAGAGATCCCTGCCCGCGTGGCCGGAACAGCTCCGGCCGTGCCGGTTCTCGCCGCAGCCGGTGAGCAGGGCGGAGGACAGGGCGGAGGACAGGGCGGCGGTCACGATGACGCGGGAGAACGCACGGGGCCAACGCGTGTTCATGGGCCGTCCCTGCCGCTCTCGGTCGTGGGGTGCCGTGTGCCGGGTGCTCCGGTGAGGCGCGCGATGCCGTGCCGCCGTGTTGCCGCGCCGTTCCGGCCGCGGAGTCAGACGCCGATCAGGTCCACCAGGTCGTCGGCGTGGTCCTCCTCCTGCTCCAGGATCGACTCCATCAGCCGGCGGGTGGTCGGGTCGTGTTGGCCCAGCCAGCGGATGATCTCCTGGTAGCTGGCGATCACGATGCGCTCGGCGAGCAGGTTGTGCTCCAGCATCGCCTTCAGGTCGTTGTCGGGCGGTGTGGTGTAGTCGGTGTGGGCGCGCCGGGCCAGCGTGGCCGGGTCGAAGTCGGGGTCGCCGCCGAGCTGGGAGACGCGTTCGGCGGCGCGCAGCGCGTGCTGCATCTCCTCCGCCGCGTGCTCGGTGAACTCCGCGGACACCTGGGCGCGGTCGATTCCGCTGGCCGAGATGGCGTGGCGGGTGTAGCGCAGCCAGCACACCACCTCGGTCGCGATGACGTCGTTGAGGATGCCGATGACGCGGTCCTTGTCCAGGCCGTAGGCGTCCGTCACCGGTCCGGCTGCCATCTTCCGGCGGGCCTCGTCGCGGATCCTGCTCACGTCCAGCACGAAGTCGTCGCTCATCGGTGCCCTCTCTGCTCGCCTCGGGTTGGGCGAATGTTCCCCGCCGGGCGCGCGGCGGAGCCGGTGGGAGGGGAAGATGACTGGATCGCCGCACAGCGCCAGCCGAACGGCGGTATCCGTCCGGCGGCGGACGTCAGCCGCCGCGGCCGGGGCCGTCGCCCCGCAACCGGTCCGCCGCCGCGTGGCCGGTCCGTGGGGGGCGTGCGCGCGCACTCGCTTCCCGAGGCCGCACCGGCCCCCGCAGGCCGCGCCCGCGAGTTCGGCGCCTGGGAGTTCGGTGCCCCGTACTCGGTACCTGCGCGTTCGGTGCCCGCGCACTCGGCGTGCACGAGTGCGCCGCTGGCCAGGTCGGCGCCCGCGCACTCGGCGCGCATGACTTCGGCGCCGGCCAGGTCGAAACGTCCTGGCCGGCGCCGGTCGCCCGAAGGCGGGGTCAGGCTCCGGGCCGGTGCTCCGGCACGTTCGTCCCCGCCGACAGGACCCGGTCCGGGCGGATCGGCAGGTGGCGGTGGCGGACCCCGGTGGCGTGCCACACCGCGTTGGCGATCGCCGCGGCGGCCCCTACGATGCCGACCTCACCGACGCCCTTGATGCCGACCGGGTCGTCCGGGTCCGGATCGTCCACCCAGTCCGCCTCGACGAGCGGCACGTCGGCGTTCGCGGCGAAGTGGTAGCCCGCGAGGTCGGGACCCACATGTCCGCCCGAGGCCCGGTCCCTGATCGCCTCCTCGTGCAGGGCCATGGAGATGCCCCAGATCATCCCGCCGACGAGCTGGTTGCGCGCGGTCAGGGGATTGACGATCCGGCCCGCCGCGAAGATGCCGAGCATGCGCCGCACACGGACCTCTCCGCTCGTGACGTCCACGGCCACCTCGGCGAACTGCGCGCCGAAGGAGTGCCGCTCCTTCTGCGCGAGGGCGCCGATCGCCTCGGAGGTGTCGGACCGGGCGGTGATTCCCTCGGGCGGGATGTCCCCGCCCAGGGCCAGCCGCTCCCGCAGCTCGCCCACCGCCATCGACACCGCCCAGGCCCAGGAGCGGGTGCCCATCGAGCCACCGGCGAACATCGCCGGGCCGAGGTCGCTGTCCGCCATGACCACCCGGACCCGCTCCGGATCCACGCCCAGCGCGTCCGCGGCGACCAGGGCGATGGCGGTCCGGGCACCGGTCCCGATGTCCGCCGCGTTGATCCGTACCGTGAAGGTGCCGTTCGCCTCCGCCGTCACGGCCGCCGTGGACGGGCCCACCCCGGAGTGGAAGCTGGCCGCCGCCATACCGGTACCGAGCAGCCACCGTCCCTCGCGGCGCAGCCCCGGACGCGGGTCCCGGTCCGCCCAGCCGAACCTGCGGGAGCCTTCCTCCATGCAGGCGACCAGATTGCGGCTGCTGAACGGCAGGCCCGAGATGGGGCCCCGGTCGGGTTCGTTGCGCACCCGCAGCTCGATCGGGTCGATACCGCTCTTCTCGGCCAGCTCGTCGAGCGCGCACTCCAGGGCGAACGAGCCCGGTGCCTCGCCGGGCCCCCGCATGAAGGTCGGCGTCGGCACGTCGAGCCGTACGACGCGGTCGCTGGTGTGGTGCGCGGGGGCGTCGTACAGCACGCGTCCCACGCTGGCGCTGCGCTCGATGAACTCGTGGACGGTCGAGGTGAGGCACTCGGACCGGTGGTCGAGGGCGCGCAGCTTCCCCGACGCGTCGGCGCCCAGCCTGACCCGTTGCGCCGTGGGGCTGCGGTAACCGATGGCCGAGAACATCTGGCGACGGGTCATGACCACCCGGACCGGGCGCTGGAGGACGGTCGCGGCCATCGCGGCGGCCACCTGGGTGGGCCGGACCCCCTTGGAGCCGAAGCCGCCGCCGACGTGTTCGGACCGCACCCGTACCGACCCCGGGTCGAGGGAGAAGATCTGCGCGAGTTCGGTGGCCACCCACGTACTGCCCTGGTTGGAGTCCAGGACCTCGAGCCGGCCGTCGTCCCAGTGGGCCGTGGCCGCGTGCGGCTCCATGGGGTTGTGGTGTTCTTCGGGGGTGGTGTACTCCGCGTCCACGACGAACGCGGACGCGGCGAGTTCGGCCTCGACGTCCCCCTTGGTCTCCTCCGCCCGGCCGAAGGGCGAGTCCTCGGGGGTGTACGCCCCGGGGTGTCCGGCGTAGAACGTGACGTCGTGCGGCTCCTGGTCGTAGTGGACCACCAGCTGTTCGGCGGCTTCCCTGGCCTGCTCGGGCCGTTCGGCGACGACCAGCGCCACCGGCCAGCCCCTGAAGGGGACGCGGTCCTGCTGGAAGACCCCGATGACCGGGTCCGGCCGCCCGACCATTCCGACGTAGTCCAGGTTGATGCGCGGGGCGTTCTGGTGGTGGAGGACCGCGAGGACACCGGGCATGGCGAGGACCGCGTCGGATTCGACCGAGCGCACACGGCCCCGGGCGACGGTGGACAACACCAGCCAGCCGTGGGCGAGTTCGGGCAAGGGGATGTCGCCCGCGTAGCGGGCCGCTCCGGTGACCTTGTCCCGGCCCTCGACGCGGGTGCGCGCGGTGCCGAGGGCCCCGGTCGCCGCGGGGATTCCGGTCGTCGTGGTCATCGGGCGGCCTCCTCGGCGAGTTCGGTCAGCACGGCCACGACGAGGTTGCGCATCAGCGGCACCTTGTAGCCGTTGTGGGGCAGGACCTTCGCGGCGGCCAGTTCCGCGTCCGCGGCGGCGGCGAACGCGTCGGCGCTCACCGGGCCTCCGGTCAGCGACCGCTCGGCCTCCCGGGCTCGCCACGGCCGGGAGGCGACCGCTCCGAAGGCGAGGCGGACATCGTGTACGACCCCGGCCCGGACGTCGAGGGCGCCAGCGATCGAGCCGATGGCGAAGGCGTAGGAGGCGCGCTCGCGGACCTTCCGGTAGCGGGAGCGGGCGGCGACCGGGGCCGGGGGCAGGGTGACGCCGGTGATCAGAGCCCCGGACGGCAGCGCGGTCTCCAGGTGCGGGGTGTCCCCCACGGGCAGGTAGAAGTCCGCGAGCGGCAACTCGCCCGGCCCGTCGGCGGTTTCGTAGCACACGACGGCGTCGAACGCGGTGAGCGCGACCGCCATGTCCGAGGGGTGGGTGGCCACGCAGTGCTCGGAGGCGCCGAGGATCGCGTGGTTGTGGTGCTCACCCTCGATGGCCGGGCAACCGCTGCCGGGGAGACGCTTGTTGCAGGCCACCGTCACATCGGTGAAGTAGCCGCAGCGGGTGCGCTGGAGCAGGTTGCCGCCGACCGTGGCCATGTTGCGCAGCTGCCCGGAGGCGCCCGCCAGGACGGCCTGGGTCAGGGCCGGGTAGCGGCGCCGTACCTCGGGATGGGCGGCGAGATCGCTGTTGGTGACGGTGGCGCCGATGCGCAGACCGCCGTCCGCCGTCGACTCCACCTGGCCGAGGGGCAGTTCACGCACGTCGACGAGGCGCGCGGGCCGCTCCACCCCGGTCTTCATCAGGTCGACGAGATTGGTGCCGCCGCCCAGGAAACGCGCCTCCGGGTCGTCGCCGAGCACGGCGACCGCCTCGGCGACGTCGCCCACGCGCTGGTAGCCGAACTCCCTCATGCGACGACCTCCTCGTTCCGGTCCGTCCGTGCCTCGGCCGCCCGCGCGACCGCCTGCACGATCGACACATAGGCGCCGCAGCGGCACAGGTTGCCGCTCATCCGCTCCCGGATCTCCTCGGGGGTGAGGGGCGCGGGGCCCGCCTCGGGGCGGACATCGGTGGTGACGGCGCTCGGCCAGCCCTCCGCGTGCTCCTCGAGCACGGCGAGGGCGGAACAGATCTGCCCCGGAGTGCAGTAGCCGCACTGATAGCCGTCGAGGTCGAGGAACGCCTGCTGCACCGGATGCAGCCGGTCGCCGTCGGCCACTCCCTCGATGGTGGTGACCTCGCGGCCCTCGGCCGCCACCGCGAGCTGGAGACAGGAGACGGCCCGGCGTCCGTCGAGCAGTACCGTGCAGGCACCGCACTGGCCCTGGTCGCAGCCCTTCTTGGTGCCGGTGAGGTCGAGATGGTCACGCAGGGCGTCGAGCAGGGTGGTGCGGTGGTCGACGGGCAGCGTGTGCTTCTCGCCGTTGATGGTCAGCGTGATGACGCTGGACGTCGGCGAGGGAGCTGGGGCCATGATCAGCCTTCTTTCGCGGGTGGGGTGCGCGTCGAAGTCGTCCGTTGAAGGGGTCCCGGTGAACAGGCCCTGGGGATGCGGGATGCGCGAGAATGCTGGTGGCCGCTCGGTTCCGGCCATCCCCCCGGGCCGTTTCTGCCGGTAAGGTGATCCTAAGCGGACAGCTGTCCGCTCTGCATGAACTTAGCGGACAGCTGTCCGGTGAGCAAGGTCGGCACTGCGCCATGGCCGGAAGGAGGACGGGTGCGGGAAGAGAAGGACGCGCCTCTGCGCTCGGACGCGGTTGCGAACCGCGAGCGCATCCTGGAAGTGGCGCTGGCGGAGCTGACCCGCTCGGCGGACGTCCCGCTGAGCACCATCGCGAAGAAGGCGTGCGTCGGGCAGGGCACGCTCTACCGCAACTTCCCCAGCCGGGAGGCCCTGGTCCTGGAGATCTACCGTCATGAGATGCGGCAGCTCGCGGACACCGCGGCCACGTTGCTCCGCACCCGCCCACCGGATCAGGCGCTGCGGGAGTGGATGGGGCACCTCGCCCGGTTCGCCATGGCCAAGGCCGGCCTGGCCGACGCGCTGCACAAGGCCACCAGCGCGCCCGGCGGCCCGGCGAAACCGGGGCACGGCCCGGTGACCGAGGCCGTCGAACTCCTGCTGGCGGCGAACGAGGAGGTCGGCACCATCCGCCCGGGCGTCACCTCCGACGACTTCCTGCTCGCCATCTGCGGGCTGTGGCAGATCGACCCCCGCGACAACGGGCAGGCGCGCGCCAGACGGCTGCTGGACCTGGTCATGGACGGGTTGCGGGCGGGCGCGCCCGGCCGGTG
>NZ_BBOX01000332.1 GCF_001553455.1 Streptomyces hygroscopicus subsp. hygroscopicus | reverse complement strand
GGCCGGTGAGGCGGCGCCGCCGGGGCGGCGAGCCGGGATCGGGACGCCTCGACCGGCCCGCCCCGCGGTGTGGCCCGGGGGTGCGCGGTCGGCCCCGGCGGCCGTGCGCCGCGTATCTCGTCGTCGGCGCCATCCGGTCCGGCGGGGCGCCGCGACGCGACCCGAGACTCCGGGCGGCCACCGGCCCCCGGCCACCGGCCACCGGCCACCGGCCACCGGCCACCGGCCCCCGGCCACCGGCCACCGGCCGGCGGCGACACCGCGACCGCCCGACCAGGTCGTCACCCCGTACCGCCTGCCGCCCGTCGGCTTGGCGACATTCCGTTGAACCATGTCACTCATGCCACTGGGAGTGGTTTCCGCGCTCCCATAGCGTCGGGACCGGGCCGGGAAAGACCGGCCGTCACCGCCTATGAGGGATGTTTCATGCTCGCCCAGGTTGTTCTGTTCGATGGCTTCGACCTCCTCGACGTCATCGCCCCCTATGAGGTGCTGTCCGCCGGCGGACTGGCATCCGGGGGAGCGATGAGGGTGGAGCTGGTATCCGCCGAGGGGCCGCGTGAGGTGGTGAGCGGGGTCGGCGGCACACCGCTGCGCGCCACCGCCGCCCTGGATCCCGCCAGGGCGGACCTGGTGGTCGTCCCCGGTGCCGCCGGCCGTATCGGGGAACCCGGCGAGGTTCCCGACCAGGACGCGGGAGCGGGCGAATGGCAGGAGGACGACCTCGTCCCCGTCCTGATGGGCCGCACCCTGGAGACCGATCTGCCCCGGCTGCTGAAGGAGGCCATGGACCGCCCCGAGGTGACCGTGGCCACGGTGTGCGGGGGCTCTGTCCTCCTGGCCATGGCCGGCCTGTTGGAGAACCGCTACGCCACCACCCACCGGATGGGCCTGGACCTGCTCGACGCCACCGGCGCCAACGCGGTCCAGGCCCGCGTCGTCGACGACGGCGACCTCGTCACCGGGGCCAGTGTCACCTGCGGACTCGATCTGGGCCTGTACCTGCTGGAGCGCGAACTGGGGCCGCGGATCGCACACTCCGTCGAGCAGCTGATCGCGCACGAGCGCCGTGGCACCGTCTGGCGCCCGCTCGGACCCGAGCCCCTCGCCGTCTGAGATCTCCCCTCCGGCCCGTTCCGGCCCGTTCCGAAATCCGTTTCATTCCGTCCCGTCGCACCGTGAGGAAGCACCGCATCATGTCCGTTGAAGGCACCTGGGATCTGACCATCGCCACACCGATCGGCCGGATCAAGCCCGTGGTGGAACTCCGGCGCGAGGAGGGCGCGTTGACCGGTACGGCCCACGGTGTGGGAGAGGAGGTCCCGCTGGCCGACCTCTCGTACGAGGGCGACCAGCTCACCTGGCACCAGTCCATCACCAAGCCGATGCGCCTGAACCTGGTGTTCACCATGACGGTCGCCGGCGACACGATGACCGGCACCTCCAAGGCGGGCCGCCTGCCCGCCTCCAAGGTCACCGGACAGCGCCGCGCCGTCCCGGCGGCGGAGGGCTGAGCCTCCTGAAGGCCGCGCCGTCGTACGCGTCGGGGAACCGGGCCGTCGGCCCGGTTCTTCCGCGTTCCGGCCCGGCCTGGAACGCGTGGCCGGAACGCGCAGGCGACGGAGCGGTGCCCGGCGGCGTTCGACAGGACGCCGCCGGGCACCGCTCCGTATCACACGGCGCGCGCCTTCGGTCAGGCACGCACCGGGAGACTCATGAGGTCGGCCCCCACGATCAAGCGGCCCGAGTACCCCTTCCGGGCCAGCCGCCAGCGGCTGACATCGTTGTTGGCGGGGACGAGATGGGTGAGCACCAGGTTCCGGGCCCCCGCGGCCTCGGCCACGTCCCGGCCCACCTGCTCGATGGTGGTGTGCGAGGCGAGGAGGTGTTCGCGCAGCGCATTCGCGCGGTCGGGCGGCAACTGGGCGACCAGCCGCTCCACATAGCGCCTGTCGATCACCTCGTGCACGAGGTAGTCCGTGCCCTGCGCGAGGTCGATGAGGTTCGGGGTGACCGTGGTGTCGCCAGAGACCGTGACGGACCCGTCGGGCGTGTCGAACCGGTAGGCGAAGGCCGGGGCCGTGGGGTGGTGGTCGACGAGGGTCGCGGAGACGCGGACGTCACCGTCCTCCCACACCGGGAGCGGGGCGCTCAGGCGGGGCGGTTTTCCGGCGGCGTCCACGGCCCACACCCCGGTCAGATCGATGTCCCGCAGGTCGAACAGGCTCGAGGGGTCGGGCGTGGCGCTGTCGCGCTCCCTGTCGTTCAGGTCCGCCGCGAACGCCTGGCGCAGGTACGACGTCATGGCCGAGGTGCCGGGCGCGGGGTCACCGGGGTTCACCACGGGGGGTTCCGGGGCACCGGGCGGGAAGACCCGCGGCAATTCGGCGCGCCCGCCCGGCCCGAACACGCGGATCGGCCCGTGCGTCCGGCCGAAGGAGTTGAAGGCGGCCGTCGCGTACAGCGAGGGCCAGTCGACCACGTGGTCACTGTGCAGATGGGTGAAGAAGATCCCGCGCACGTTGGACAGCAGGGTGCCCTGCCCCGACGGGGCGAGACCGGCCTGTCCCAGCCGCAGGAAGGACCCCATCCCGAGGTCGACGAGATAGACCCGGTCCTCGTAGATCACGGCCGTGGACACCCCCGCCCGGCCGGGATCGAACATGGTCGGTCCGCCGGCCGTGCCGAGCAGGACGACGCGGGTCCGGCCCCGCCGGCCCGGGGTCACCGCGCCGGCGGTCCGCGCCCCGCTGGTGGCGAGGGCCGCGGTCGCGGACGCCCCGGCCATGAGGGACAGGACACGGCGCCGGTTCGTGGGGGTGTGACCGCGGGGGTGACGCGTGCGTTTCGGGGTTCCGTCGCTGCCGGTGGTTCCCGGCACGGCCTCGGACATCTGGGCATACCTTTCGGTGGCGGACGCGGTCGCCGCGTCCGGCGATGAGCGAGACCGAGGCTAGGCGGGCCGTGCCGGCGCGAGAAGCGGCGGCAGTGCCAACTTCCAACGGAAAAGCGCCGGGTGGGCGGGTCAGGCGTCCGGGCCGAGCCGGCCGGCGGTGGTGAAGGCCGTCGGCGGGCGGCCCAGCACCTTCTTGAAGGCCGCCGTGAACGCGGCGGGGTTGTCGTAACCGAGGGTGGCCGCGAGACGGGTCACCGGCACCCCCGCCGCCATCTGCTGCAAGGAGTGCACGATGCAGGCACGCTGCCGCCACCGCTTGAAGCTCATCCCGGTCTCCCGGTGGAACAGACGGCCGAGCGTGCGTTCGCTGACGCTGAGGGCCGTGGCCCAGCGGCCGGGCGGGTCATGGATGTCGGGGGCGCGCAGGAACGCCTCGCACAGCCGGCGCAGCCCCGGGTCCGAGGGGAGCGGCACATCGAGGGGGAGCGGGGTGAGGTTTCTGAGCTCGTGGAGGATGAGGCTGACGACGGTGGCGTCGCGGCCGTGTTCGGGGTAGCGGGGCTCCATCTCGACGGCGTCGAGGAGGAGCGCCCGGAGCAGGGCGGACACGTCGACGACCCGGCAGCGCGGCGGGAACCACGGGGCGGCGGCGGGTTCGATGTAGAGGCTGCGGGTGCTGACCCCCGTCATGGTGACCCGGTGCGGGGTCCTGGGCGGGATCAGTACGGCGCGGGCCGTGGGGACCGTCCAGGCCCCTTCCGCGGTTTCCACCCGCATGACGCCGGTGGCGGCGTAGAGGACCTGGGCCCGGCGGTGCTCGTGGAAGGCGAGGACGTGCTGGGGAGGGTAGTCGGTGCCGATGGCCAGCACGGCCCGGTCGAGGTCCTCCACGTCCGCCACGGGGATGTTGCGCACGGCACGAGACTACGCCGGACCGCGGGCCGCCCGTGCTGTCGGGTGCGCGTAAGAGACTGGCGGTCAATCGATTGCCCGCCATACCGGGCGGCCCATAGCGTCCTTTCAGTGCTCACCTCGTTCCTCGTTCTGTTCCTTTTCGGCTGCCTGACCGGCCTCACCACGGTGTTCTTCGGTTTCGGCGGCGGCTTCATCACCGTCCCCGTCGTCTACGGCTTCCTGCAGGTCACAGCGGGTTCCGATACCGACGCCATGCATATCGCGGTGGCGACATCGACGGCTGTGATGCTGGTGAACGCCATGGCCGCGGCCCTGGCGCAACTGCGTCAGGGGCGGCTTCGCCGGGAGTACGTGTGGCCGCTGGCGGCGTTCGTTCTCATCGGCGCCGCCGCCGGGTCCTTCGTGGCGACCTGGATCGGCGGCACGCTGCTGCGGGTCCTCTTCGCCGTCTATCTGCTGGTGACGATCGTCGACAGCCTGCTGAGGAAGGGGTTCCTGTCGGTCGCGCAGGCCACCCGTCCGCAGCCGCTCGGACGGGCCGCGACCACGTTCGGCGGAGTCGGAATCGGCGCGGTCGCCGCCTGCCTGGGCGTGGGCGGCAGCGTCATGACGGTGCCGCTCCTGCGACGCAGGGGCCTGCCGATGGCGAATGCCACCGCGATGGCGAACCCCCTCAGCGTTCCCGTCGCCGTGGCCGGCACCCTCGTCTACGCGTTCGCCCCCGCCATACCGGTGCACACGGGCCGCCTCGGCTATGTCGACCTCGTCGCCTGCGCCGCCCTGCTCAGCGGGTCGCTGCCCACCATCGCCCTGGTCAGGAGGGTCGCCGGACGTGTTCCGGACCGTATCCACTCCGTGGCCTACATCGCCCTTCTCGTGCTGGTGCTGATCGTGATGGTCGCCACGGGGATCTGACCCGGCCCGGCGGGCCCGGCCCGGACGATCCGCTCGATCACCGGCACGGTCGCGCTCGCCACCGGAGGACCATGGCGACGGCTGCGGTCGCCCTGCTGACGGCGGGGTACTCGGTGGGCCAGATCCCGGGCCCGTCGGCCGCCACCCCGCTGCTCCACCACAGGTACCACCGGGCCTCGATCCTCGCGGCCGTCGTCGCCCCGGCGTACGCCGCCGTGGCCGCCCTGCTCCGGACCGGCTTCCCGCACCACATGCCCGCGCCCGGCCACCCGGTCGTGCGCCCGGTACCCGGCCCGAGGCCGCGTTCCAGCGCCTCGATCTGCTGGGAGGGGGAGGGCCCCGCGATCAGCAACCGCTCGGCGGCCCGGCCGAAGTGCGGTTCCTCGGCGACCGCGAGGAAGTACCGCAACGCACGCAACTCCACGGTGGTCATGCCACATCTGTGGGAGGCCCGGCCTGTCAAGCGGGGCGGGAGCCGGTGCCCGCACCTCCCGTCCGCGCCCCTTCGGCGCCGTCGAGGACCGTGTCGGCACCGGTGGCGAGTCGGCGGGCCAGGGCGTGCACATGGTCGCGCAGGGCGTCCGGATACTCGATCACGAACGGGAGGTCCAGCCAGGCGAGCACGGAGGGGACCCACTCCAGCCGCTCGGCCCGCAGCCGGACCCGCACCCATCCGCCGCCCTCCCCCTCCCCGGCGCCGGCGGGCGGCCCGGCGTGCTGGGCCGCACCGCCCGTATGCGGTGCCGCGCCACCCGCGGCCTCTTCCGTGCCGTCTGCCGGTCGCGTCGTGCTGGTTGTGTGCTGTGCCGCATCACCTGTGGTGTCCGCCGTGCCGCTGCCTGGCGGCGCCGTGCCACGTGTGTGTTCCGCCGTGCCGTGTGCCGGTCGCGTCGTGCTGGTTGTGTGCTGTGCCGCATCGTCTGTGGTGTCCGCCGTGCCGCTGCCTGGCGGCGCCGTGCCACCTGCGTGTTCCGCCGTGCCGCCCCCGGGCCGCGCGTCAGCGCCCGCCGGCCTCGCATCACCGGCCGCCGCCTGGGCGGTCTCGCGCGCCGAACTCGCCGGAAGCTCCGTCACGGTGGCCAGCCCGGGTGGGAGCCGGTGGCGAACCTGGTCGACCGTGCCCCGTACCCGCAGCGACACCTCGTGCAGGTAGGGCACCCCGGCGAGCCCGGACAGCACCCGGGCGGCCGGGTCGAATCCCTCGGGCACCTCGAACGACCCCGGCAGCACCGTCGCGGTCTCGATCCGGTCCAGCCGGAACATGCGCACCTCACCGCTGGCCGAGTCCGCCCCCGTCACATACCAGCGCCCGGAGTGGGCGACGATCCCGTACGGGTGCACGGTGCGCTCGCTGCGCCGCCCTTTCCAGCCGGTGTAGCCGATGGCGACCGGTCTGCGGTCCCGTGCGGCTTCCGCGAACATCAGCAGCACGTCCGTCCCGGGGACGACCACGGGACGGGCCGGGGCGGTGAAGTCGGCGGTCGCCAGCAGCGCGTCCAGCCGGCGGCCGAGCGCCTCGGGCAGCACCCGGCGCACCTTGGCGGCGGCGCTCTCCGCCGCCGCGACGGACGTGGTCACCAGCCCGGCCCGCCGCCCGGCGACCAAGCCCAGCAGCACGGCCAGCGCCTCCTCGTCGGTGAGCATCAGCGGGGGCATCCGGTAGCCGGGGGCGAGCCGGTAGCCGCCGTACCGGCCACGCACCGACCGGACCGGGACGTCCAGGTCGATCAGGTGGCCGATGTAGCGCCGGACGGTGCGCTCGTCCACGCCGAGCCGGTCGGCCAGTTCGGCGACGGTGCGGGTGCCGCCGGCCTGCAGGATCTCCAGCAGGGCGAGTACACGGGCGGTCGGTCGGTTCATGCCGGAAAGTATCGCGCGCATACCGGGCGGATGCTGTCCGGTATCCGTCCTAACGTGCCGGCCATGGCAACGTACGTACTTCTTCCCGGGTTCTGGCTCGGGGCCTGGGCCTGGCGTCCGGTGGTGGCCGATCTGCGGGGCCGTGGCCACGACGTCCACGCGCTCAGCCTGACCGGGATGGGCGAACGGGCGCATCTGGCCCGGCCCGACACCGACCTGGAGACGCACATCACCGATGTGCTCCAACTGATCCGTTACGAGGACCTGCGCGATGTGGTGCTGGTCGGGCACAGCTATGCCGGCGCGGTGGTCATTCCGAGCGTGGCGGACCGGATGCCCGAGCGGATCAGCCGGCTGGTGTTCATCGACAGCGGACCGCTGCCCGACGGGATGTCCCACGCGGAGTTCGCCCCGCCGGAGGAGCGGGCCCGCAACGCCGAGCTGGTGCGCACGGCGGGAGAGGGCCGGGAGCTGCCGCCACCGCCGTGGCGGGAACTGGCCTCCGGGGTGTCCGGGCTGTCCGACGACGCGCTCGACCGGCTGGCGCGGCTGTCGGTGCCGCAGCCGTGGGCCACCGCCACCGCCCCGGTCCGGCTGACCGGGGCGTGGGAGAGGCTGCCACGGCTGCATGTGCTGTGCAGCTTCCCGGCGGAGCAGGTCCTGGCGAACGTCGCCACCGTCCCGGCCTTCCGCCACATGGCGACCGACGGCCGGGCGTACCGGGAACTGCTCGGCTGGCACTGGCCGATGTTCGACCGGCCCGGCGAACTGGCCGCGATCCTGCACGACGCGGCCTGACACCCCTGCTGACACCGAGACCCGGGCACACCGCGCCGCCCCGGCGCGGTGCGCCCCCGTACCGCGAAAGGAAACCCACACCATGACCTCCACCGAACTCGCCGGCGCCACCGCGCTGATCACCGGCGCCACGAGCGGCATCGGGCGGGCGACGGCCCTCTCGCTCGCCGGACGCGGCGCCCATGTGCTGGTCAGCGGCCGGGACGCGGCCCGCGGCGACGAGACCGTCGCCTCGATCCGCTCCTCGGGCGGCAAGGCCGACTTCGTCGCCGGCGACCTCGGTGACGCCGGCGCCGTCCGGGAACTGGCCCGCGCGGCCATCGATCTGGGCGGCGGTCACGTCGACATCCTCGTCAACAACGCCGGTGTCTTCCCCGGCGGCCCCACCTCCGCCACCACCGCCGAGGACATCGACCACGTGTACGCCGTCAATGTCCGGGCGCCTTTCCTGCTGGTCGGCGAGCTGGCCCCCGCGATGGCGGCGCGCGGTCACGGAGTCATCGTCAACGTGCTGACCATGGCCGCGCGGTTCGGGATGGCCGGGCTGGCCCTCTACGGCTCCAGCAAGGCGGCGCTGACCCTGCTCACCAAGGCGTGGGCGGCCGAGTTCGGGCCCAGTGGCGTACGGGTCAACGCGGTCAGCCCCGGGCCCACCCGCACCGAGGGCACCCGGCCGCTCGGCGACCAGGTCGACCAGCTCGCCGCACTCGCTCCCGCCGGGCGCCCGGCGGTGCCCGAGGAGATCGCCGCCGCCATCACCTACCTCGTCGGCGAGGGCGCCACCTTCGTCCAGGGCGCCGTCCTCGACGTCGACGGCGGCCGCAACGCGACCTGAGCGCACCGAGGGCCTTGAGCGCACCGCGGGCCTGAGTGCACCCGCGGCCGAGCGCGGTCGCCCTCGGGACCGCCCGTGAGGCTCCCTCGTCGTCCCGTCCGGCCCGCCACCTGTTCCCGGTGGCGGGCCGGACGCGCTCGGACCGCGTGCGGATCCGCCCGCCGTNCGCACCGTACGCAGGCGGCACCGGCTGGCCGGCGGCCGCGTCACCGCCTCGCGCGGCTCGCGCGCGCGCCGCGTCC
>NZ_BBOX01000331.1 GCF_001553455.1 Streptomyces hygroscopicus subsp. hygroscopicus | reverse complement strand
CGCTCGGACCGCGTGCGGGATCCCGGCCCCGCCGGTGCGCACCCGTACCGGCAGGGCCGGGCACCCGGGCTGGGCCCGGCGGGCCCGGCTCACCGGCCCTGGCGGCGGCCTGGCGGCGCCGCGCCGCCTCGTGGAACGGCCCGCCGCCCGTGGAGCGGTCCGCCGGATATCTGGGTGCTTTCCGACTCTAGACAGGACTGAACATGTACGTCTAAGGTCCGGACATGCCTAAACAGGTCCTCAAGCATCAGCGCATCGCCCGCGTTCTGGCCCGCGAGATCCACAGCGGAGCCCTGGAGCCGGGCAGCAGGCTGCCCGGCGAACACGCGCTCACCCGGCGCTTCGCGGTCAGCCGGGCCACCGTCCGCCAGGCGCTGGACGAGCTCAGCAAACAAGGGCTGATCTCGACGCACGCGGGCGTCGGCTCGTTCGTCACCTTCGACGGCGGCCTGCTGGACAACCGCCTGGGCTGGACCAGGGCGCTGGCCGACCGGGGCGCCCGGATCACCACCGAGGTCCTGCGGCTGGAAGCGGTCCGCGATGCCCAGCTGGCCGAGGAACTCGGCATCGAGGGCGTCGAGTTCATGGCGCTGGACCGGTTGCGCGTACTGCCGGAGGGCACCCCCGTGGCGCTGGAGCGCAGCCGGGTCCCGATGGTCCCGGCCCTGGCCGAGGTCCCGCTGGGCGGGCTCCTGGACGGCTCGCTGACCAAGACCCTCGCCGCCGTCGGCATGCGGGCCACGCACGGGGACGAGTGGGCGTCCGTGCGGCAGTTGGGCGCCGACGAGGCGGCGCTGCTCCGCCGCCGGGAGGGGGAGGTCTGGCTCAACACCCGCCGGATCAGCCGCGGAGCCGATGGCGGGATCGTCGAGCAGGTGACCAGTCTGCTGGACCCCGGCCGCTTCCAGCTGCACCTCGGCTTCGGCGAGCAGCCCGGATGAGCGTGCCCCCGGCGCCCGCCCGGCGCCGCCGTACCACCTTCGCGCACCGGCCCGAAGACCGGCACGAAGACCGGCCCGAAGACCAGCGCGAAGACCAGCGCGAAATACGACCCGAAGAACGACCCGAAGAACGACGGAAGACCAGGAAGTCCGGATGAACCACCAGCACGACCGCGCGCTCGGCGCCCTGTACGGCCTGGCGATGGGTGACGCCCTCGGTATGCCCACCCAGATCATGTCCCGGCGGGCGATCGTCGCCCGGTTCGGCACCGTCACCGGTTTCGAACCCGGCCCGGAGGACAACCCGGTGAGTGCCGGAATGCCCGCCGGTTCGGTCACGGACGACACCGATCAGGCCGTCATCGTCGGCCGGCTGCTGATCGAGTCGGGCGGACGCGTCGACCCGCTGCGGCTCGCGCACGAGCTGCTGGAGTGGGAGCGCGCCATGAAGGCGAAGGGCTCCTTCGACCTGCTCGGCCCCTCCACGAAGGCCGCGCTGGAGGCCGTGTCCCGCGGCGTACCGCCGCACGAGGCGGGCAAGTCCGGTGCCACCAACGGCGCGGCGATGCGGATCACCCCCGTCGGCGTCGCCTTCTCCGGCGTACCGCTGGAGCCCTTCCTCGACCGGGTCGCGGAGGCGTGCCAGGTCACCCACGACACCTCCATCGGCATCGCCTCGGCTGCCGCCGTGGCCGCGGCGGTGAGCCGGGGCATCGACGGCGGCGGGCTGGAGGACGCCTTCGACGCCGCCGTCACGGCGGCCGCGGCCGCCGTCGAGCGCGGCCACTGGGTCGCCGGCGCCGGTATCGCCGCCCGCATCCGCTGGGCCGTGGACCTGGTCCGCGGTCTGCCCGAGCGGCAGGCCCTGGACCGGATCTGCGACCTGGTCGGCACCAGCGTCGCCAGCCAGGAGTCGGTCCCCGCCGCCTTCGCCGTGCTGGCCCTCGCCGAGGGCGAGCCGTGGCGGGCGTGCCTGCTGGCGGCCAACCTCGGTGGTGACTGCGACACCATCGGCGCTGTCGCCGGTGCCGTCGCCGGTGCCGTCAGCGGGGCCTCTCAGCTGCCCGGTGAGGCCCTCGCCACCCTGCGCTCGGTCAACGGTCTCGATCTGGAACCGCTGGCCACGGCCCTGCTCGCGCTGCGCGCCGGTACGGCCGAGTGACCCCTGTGCCCGCCCCCATATCCGCCCCGGAGCGCCCTCGGACAGGGCCCCGGACAGAAAGACAGGTACCACCATGGCGGCTTCAGAGAACGACCGCGTCGGCTCCGTGGAGACCCGAGGCATCGAGCCGGTGCCGGACACCGAGCGCCACGGCCACGCGAGTCAGATGTTCTGGACCTGGTTCGCGGCGAACATCAGCATCCTCGGCCTGCCGCTCGGTGCGGCCCTGGTCAGCTTCCGCGGCCTGAACATCTGGCAGGCGGCCGTCGTGGCCGTACTCGGGTCCTTCGGCTCCTTCGCCCTGGTCGGCGCCCTCAGCATCGCCGGGAAGCGGGGCGGGGCGCCGGCTCTCACCCTCTCCCGCGCGGTGTTCGGGGTCCGCGGCAACGCCGGCCCCACGCTGGTCACCTGGATGAGCCGGCTCGGCTGGGAGACCATCAACACCACCACGGCCGCCTTCGCGCTGCTGGCCCTGCTCGACGCCGCCTTCGGCATCCGGCGGAACACCGTCCTCACCGTGGTGTGTCTGCTGGTCTTCATCGGCTGCACCCTGCTGATCAGCGGTCTGGGACACGCCACCATCATGTGGATCAACAGGTGGGCCAGTTACCTCTTCGGCCTGCTCAACCTGGTCGTGATCGGTTTCCTCGCGACCACCGTGGACTGGGGCAAGGTCTTCCACGCCCCGGTCGGGCCGGTGAGCTCGATGGTCGTGGGCGTCGGCATGATCGCCGCGGGTACGGGGATCGGCTGGGCCAACACCGGTGCCGACTACGCCCGTTACCTGCCCCGGCGGATCCCCGGCGGCAGGCTGGTGGCGGCCTCCGCCTTCGGCGCCGGTATCCCGCTGGTCGTGCTGATCTCGCTGGGCTCGCTCCTCGCGGCGGGCGAACCCGGCCTGGCCTCCGCCTCCGACCCGGTCTCGGCGATCAACACGATGCTGCCCTCGTGGATGTCCATCCCTTATCTGATCGCCGCCTTCGGCGGGCTGCTGCTCTCCAACCACCTGTCCGTCTACTCGGCCGGACTCACCATGATCACCCTGGGCATACGGGTCCGGCGCACCCTCGCCGTCGGCCTGGACGTGGTCGTCACCTTCGCCGGCGGGATCTACTTCATCCTGATCGCCAAGGACTTCTACGGCCCGTTCATCACCTTCCTCACCCTCCTCGCCGTGCCGATCAACGCCTGGGTGGGCGTCTTCGCGGTCGATCTGATACTCCGCCGGTCCTATGACGGCGCGGCCCTCATGGACGTCGGCCGCTCCAGCCGCTACTGGTTCCGGGGCGGGATCGCCTGGACCGCGATGACCGCCTGGGCGGCGGCCATCGTGGTGGGCCTGCTGTTCACCGAGGCGAGCACCAGCGCGACCGACGTGTGGTTCTCCGGACCGTTCGCACACAGCTGGATCGGGTCCAACGGGCTGGGCTGGGTCGTCACCCTGCTGCTCGCGGCAGCCGTCTACGCACTGCTGCGCCGACTGGACGGCACCGTCCGCGAGGAGGCCGCCGGGCAGCGCGCCCAGCAGCCGGTCCCGTCCGCTCCGGCCGCGCGGGAGACCTCATGACCGGCCACGACGGCGCCCCCGGCGCCCCCGGCGAGGTCACGGGCGGCCGGCTGGTCCTGGTAGGCAACGCCATCGTCGACCTGGTGATGCGGGTGCCCGCCCTGCCCGAACGCGGCGGCGACATCGTCTCCAGCGACACCGCCCTCACCACGGGCGGCGGCTTCAACGTCCTCACCGCCGCCCGCCGCCTGGGCCTGCGGGCCGTGTACGCGGGGGCGCACGGCACCGGGCCGTTCGGCGACCGGGTGCGGGCGGACCTCGCCCGGGCGGACATCGAGGTGCTGCTGCCCCCGCTTGCGGAGGCGGACACCGGATTCTGCGTGGCCTTCGTGGACGGCGGCGGTGAGCGCACCTTCGCCACCAGTCTCGGCGCCGAGGCCCGGCTGACCGGGACGGACGCGGCGGCCGTGCTCGCCGCGCTGCGCCCCGGCGACATGGTGCAGATCTCCGGGTACGGCCTCGCCTACCCGGACAACGGCCCGGTCCTGGCCGCACTCGTCGCGCGGCTGCCGGAACACGTCCGGGTCTTCCTCGATCCGGGTCCGCTGGTCGACCAGATCCCAAAGGAGGTGCTGGAACCCGTCCTGGCGCGCTGCGACTGGGTCAGCTGCAACCAGCGCGAGGGGCGGCTGCTGACCGGCCGGGACGACGCGCGGGAGGCGGCGGCCGCGCTCGCCGCCCGGCTGGGCCCCCGCACCGGGGTGCTGCTGCGGGCCGACGCGGCCGGCTGCTGGCTGGTCCCGCCCGGCGGAGAGGCCGTGCACATCCCCGGCCGCCGGGTGACCGCGGTCGACAGCAACGGCGCCGGCGACGCCCATACGGGAGCGTTCCTGGCCCTTCTCGGCCACGGGCTGGACCTGGACACCGCCGTGCGAGGGGCGAACGCCGCGGCGGCGTTCGCGGTCACCCGGCACGGCCCGGCCACCGGGCCGACCCCCGGCGAGCTGCTGGACTTCCTCGGCGGCGAGCCACCCGCGGCGCGGCTCTCCTCGGTGCTCCGGCGGTAGGGGGCCGCCGGACGCTCCGTCAGCTGGCCGGAGGCGGACGGAATACCCGGCGCGCCCGCCCGGTTGCGCACGGATGACCACGGCTCGCCGCCGCGGACAGGCGAACAGAAGGGAAGCGATGGCGATGCGCGCTTTGCTGTACGACCCCGGGGCTCCTCAGGGCCTGCGTCTCGGCGAGGCACCGGATCCGGAGCCGGGGGAGTCGCAGGCTTTGGTCGAGGTCCACGCGGTGTCCTTCAACTTCGGTGAACTCGCCTATCGCGAGGGCCGGTCCCGCCCCGGGGACATCGCCGGCTGGGACGCCGCCGGAGTCGTCGCCCGGGCGGCGGCCGACGGTTCCGGTCCCGCGGTCGGCACCCGGGTGGTGACGTTCGGCTGGACGGGCGGCTGGGCGGAGCTGCGCGCCGCGGACACCGCGGAACTGGCCACCGTGCCCGACTCCGTGGACCTGGGCGAGGCGAGTGCCCTGCCCGTGGCGGGAGTCACCGCGCTCCAGGCGCTGCGGGGGCTGGGCCCGGTGGTGGGCCGCCGCGTACTGATCACGGGCGCCTCGGGCGGTGTGGGGCGCTTCGCGGTGCAGCTGGCCCATCGGGCGGGCGCCCACGTCGTGGCCTCGGTGGGCAGTCCGGAGCGCGGCGAGGGGCTGGCGGACCTCGGGGCCGATGAGGTCGTGGTCGGCCTCGAGAAGGTGACCGAGCCGGTCTTCGGCGTCCTGGACAATGTCGGGGGCCCGCAACTGGCCGAGGCGTTCGCCCTGGTCGAGCCGGGCGGCACGGCGCAGGCCATCGGCAAGGCGTCCGGCCTGCCGACCACCATCGACTTCGAGCAGGAACGCCACCGCGGCGGCCACCGGCGGCTGGAGGTCTTCCGGGTCGACTCGCCCCTGGGAGCGGACCTGGCGCATCTGGTGAAACTGCTGGAGGGGAAGCGGCTGGACCCGCAGATCGGCTGGCGCGGCTCCTGGGAGCGCGCTCCGGAGGCGGCGCGGGCGCTGCTGGGACGGCGCGTGCGGGGCAAGGCCGTGCTGGACGTCGTCACCCCCGGCTGACCGGGCCCGAGCGGCGCCGGTGCGGGCTCGGGCGTCGACACCCGCGCCGCCCGCCGCATCGCCGCCCGCCGCCCGTGGCCGATGTGCGCCGGAACTCCGTGGCCGGGCGGCAGCGGATCTGATGGGATCGCGGCATGACCCAGGACAACACGCGGAAGATCGGGATCCTGCTGTTCCCGGACGTGGAAGAGCTCGACGCCATCGGTCCGTGGGAGGTGCTGTCGTACTGGACGCGCAACTTCGCCGAGGACGGGTGGCGGGTGTTCTGCTTCTCCGCCGACGGCAACCCCGTCACCTGCGCGAAGGGGCTCACCGTCGCGGCGCACCACGCCATGGCCGACCTGCCCCGACTGGAGGTGCTGCTGCACCCCGGCGGCCGGGGGACCCGGCCGCAGCTGGAGGACGCCGAGCACCTGGAGTGGGTCCGGTCCCAGCGGCGATCGGTCCCGCTGATGACGAGTGTGTGCACGGGCTCGCTGGTCTACGCGGCGGCCGGGTTGCTGGCCGGGCGGCCCGCGACCACGCACTGGGCGTCGCTGGACCGGCTGGCGGAGCTCGACCCGACGATCGACGTACGGCCCGGGGAGCGGTTCGTCGACGACGGTGACCTGGTCACCTCCGCGGGGATCTCGGCCGGTATCGACATGGCTCTTCACCTGGTGGCCAGGCTGGCGTCGCCGGAGCGGGCGCGTCAGGTGCGCCGTGGCATCCAGTACGACCCGCTTCCGCCGGTGTGAGCTCCCCGCGCCACCGGTGAGCGGATCCGCCTCCGCCGGTGTGAGCTCACCGGCGGAGGTCCGGGACCGGGCGCGCCGGGGCGGGGGCGGGATCAGCCGGGGCTCGAGCGGCCGTGCCGCCAGTAGCCGAAGAAGGCGATGTCCGACTTCGGCACGGAGCGGTCCTGCACCAGGTGGCGGCGGAGCCCGGTGGCCAGTCCGGACTCCCCGGCGACCCAGGTGTAGAACCGGCCCGGCCGCAGGGACGCCTCCTTGATCGCTTCGAGAGCCTGTCTGCCGGGCAGGGTGTCCGCGCCGTCCCGGGCCAGCCAGCGCACCCGGACGCCCTCGGGGACGGTGAGGTCCGTGCGGATGTCGGCGGTCTCGGCCACTTCCAGGAAGACGTCGGCGACCAGCGAGGCGGGCGCGTGTTCGAGGATGGCGAGGACGGCCGGTACGGCGCTCTCGTCCCCGGCGAGGAGTTGCCATCCGGCGTGTGCCGGCGGCAGATAGGTCAGGCCCATGTCGAAGATGCCCGCCGGGTCTCCGGGCCGGGCGCGCAGGGCCCACGCGGAGGCCGGGGCGTCGCCGTGCAGGGCGAACTCGATGTCCACTTCACCGGCTTCCGGCCGGGCCCGCCGGATGGTGTAGTTGCGGACCCAGGGCCTGCGTGACTTCGGCAGCAGGAGGATCTCCGCCATCCACGCCTCGCTGGAGAGCCTCGGCATCCTCAGCCGCTCCTGTCCCTCGCGCGGGAAGAACAGCCGCACGGTCTGGTCGAATCCCGTGTACGTCAGATGCTCCAGTTCCGGGCCGCCGAGTGTGATGACCGAGAAGCCGGGCGTCAGCCTCGTGTTCGCGCGCACCTCCAGCGTGATCATCCGCCGCGATTCGGGGGTGCGTACCTTGGGCAGCATGTCGTTCTTCGCCTTCCGTTCGGGTCTGCTCGCCTGCTGGTCAGAGGTCCAGGACGAGTTGCGGGGTGAGTGCGCGGGACACGCAGGCGTACATGCGGCCCGCGGGGGCGCCGATGTCGTCCCGGTGCTCGGGATCGCCCTCGACGACGGTCAGTTCACAGCTGCCGCAGACGCCTTCGCGGCATCCGGACGCCACCCGGTGCCCGGCGTGGTTCAGGGCGTCCAGCAGCGATTCGTCCGGCGCCACCCGGACCGTCCGCCCCGATCGGGCGCACACCGCCTCGAACGCGGTGGCGGGGGCGAACGACCTGGGCACCGGGCGGAACCGCTCCGCGTGCAGCCGCCCGGCGGGGAACGCGGCCTCGGCCGCGGTGAGCATCGGCCCGGGGCCACAGGCGTAGACGAGGGCACCGGGGTTGAGCGCGGCTGCCAGAGCGGCGAGGTCCGGTCTGCCCTGCTGCCGCGTGGCGACGATCCGCACCCGGTCGCCGTAGGAGGAGCGCAACGCGTCGGCGAAGGGCATGGTCTCCACCGACTGACCCAGGTACACGAGCGACGCCGGAATCCCCGCCGCGGTCGCCGCCCGCAGCATCGGCAGGATGGGGGTGATGCCGATCCCGCCGGCGAGGAAGAGGTACTCCGGCGCGGGGAGGAGCGGGAAATGGTTCCGTGGCGGCGACACCTCGAGGGGGCGGCCCCGGCGCAGGAAGCGGTGGATGTATTCCGAACCGCCCCGGCTGAGGCGGTCGTACCGTACCGCGACGCGGTAGGACTCCCGGTCCGCCGGGTCCCCGCACAGCGAGTACTGCCGGGTCAGCCAGTTCGGCAGGGCCACATCGATATGGGCCCCCGGTTCCCAGGGCGCCAGCGGGCCGCCGGCGCCTCGCAGGTTCAGGGAGACGACGTCCTCGGCGACCTGGTCAATGTCCTCGACGATGGTCTGTTGCATCGGTGATTCACCTTGTGGTGTGTCGGTTGGCTCGGCCGGGTGGCGCGGTCAGTACAGCTGCCGGTAGCCGTCTTCGAGGCCGCGTTCGAACATCTTCGGATCGATGTCGAGTCCCAACTGGCCGACGGCGATCTCACCGGCCGAGGGGAGTTCGCCGGCGAGGGCCTGGCTCGCGGGGTCCCACAGCCGTGACCGGACGAGCGCCCGGCCGCAGTGGAAGTAGGCCTCCGCCACCTCGACGACGAGCGCCAACTCCGGCTCCCGGGCCTCGGTCTGCATCCGGGCGAGGACATCGGGCTCGTCGGTGGGATACGCCCGGCCGTTGACGCGCAGCGTCTCGCGCAGCCCGGGGACGAGGAAGAGCAGCCCGATCCCGTCGTTCTCGGCCAGGTTGCGGAACGAGTCGGCGATCTTGTTACCGGGCCGGTCCGGGATCGCGAGGGTGTGTTCGTCGAGGACCTTCACGAACCCCGGGTAGTCGCCACGGGGTGAGCAGTCGGCGCGTCCCGCGGCGTCCGCCGTGGCCAGGGTCAGGAAGGGCGAATGGGCGATGAAGAGCCGGAAGTAGTCGTCGATACGGTCGAGGATCTTGGCCTTCGTCCTGGGCTCGGGCTCCCCGAGCCGGGCGCGGACCTCGGCCGGCGGGACCCGCCGGGGGCGGGTGCTGGTACGCGTCGTCACGAAGATTCCTTTCGGGAGGGGGACGGCGGGCGCGGGGGCCCGTTCCGCTCGCCCGCTCCCGCCCGCACACGGCGGTCGTGGACCGCTCCGCCGCAGTTCATGGCACCATTGTGAGTAATTACTCAGGTCCTGCGCCACTCGCTTTCCAAGGCGCCCTCCAGGAGGTGTCATGACATCCGGCCGCCGTGGACTTCGGCCACGTAAACAGCCTCGCCAGGCCCGGGCCGAACTCACCCGGCAGCGCATCCTCACTGCCGCTGCTCACGTTTTCGCCGAATACGGCTACGCCGCCGGGACCACCAACCGCATCGCCGAACGGGCGCGGGTCTCCATCGGCTCGCTGTACCAGTACTACCCGAACAAGGATGCGATCCTGGTCGAGTTGATCGCCCGTCACCTCCACGCCGGGGCGGAGGCCGTCAGCGGCCGCTGGGACGAGGAGCCGCCCGGGTCCTTTGAAGAGATCATCCGTGGATTCGTGCGCCTGGCGATCGACAACCACCACGACGACCCGCGGCTGCTCCGCGTCATGGCCGAGTACGGGCCCCGCTCTCCCGAGCTGCTCACCAAGGTCGCCGAGTACGAGCGGGAACGGATCGCCTACACACGGGAGTTGCTCGAGCGCCACCCCGAGGTCACGGTCGGGGACACGGACGTCGCCGCCCGGCTCATCGTGACCACGGTCGAGTTCGCCGTGCACCAGCTCATCGCCGCGCCCGGCTCCATCGACACCACCCGGCTCGAGAACGAACTCGTCGCGATGCTCGTCCGCTACGTCACGGCCCCGCCGGCGGCCGGGGCCGCCGAAGGGCCGGTGCGAGGGGACGCCTGAACCGTGGGCCGTCCGTGGTGGCGGTCCCCGCGCAGCCGTCCGTGGCGGCGGTCCCGGCGCAGCCGTCCCTGGCGGCCGTCCGAGCGCTGCCGGACGGCCGCCGAAAGAACCGGAGGGGGTGGGCGGGGACCCGGTGAACCAGGTCCCCGCCCACCCCCTGTGGGGCTCCCGGGCCGCGGGCGTCAGTCCAGCGTGATGGTGGGCTTGCGCAGGTCGAACCAGGTGGCCAGGTCCAGGGCGCGTTCGATGACGGCGCGCTGCCGGTTGGAGATGGTCTCCGCGGGTGCCGCGATCGCCTCCTTCAGCGTCTGGGTGCGGCACAGTTCGAGGGCCTGGTGTCCCGAGGCGAGGAGGTCGTTCGCCTGCTGCTTGATGGCGGCGAGGTAGGCGGGGTCGAAGCTGCCGGGGTAACCGCTCTTCTTGCGGTTGGCGACGGATTCGGGCAGCACATCGCGGGTGGCCGCGCGCAGGATGCTCTTCTCCCGCCCGTCGAACGTCTTCAGCGCCCAGGGGGTGTTGAAGACGTAGGAGACCAGGCGGTGGTCGCAGAACGGCACCCTGACCTCCAGGCCGACGGCCATGCTCATCCGGTCCTTGCGGTCCAGCAGGGTGTTGACCATGCGGGTGAGGTGCAGGTAGCAGACCTGCCGCATGCGCTTCTCCAGACCGGTCTCACCGTCCTTGACCGGCGCCTCGCCCAGTGCGGTGAGGTAGTGGTCATGGAGGTAGGTGTCCAGGTCCAGCTTCTCCGTGAGGTCGTCGGACAGCAGGCTCTTGGTCTCGCCCAGCGTCATTCCTCCGGCGAGCCACGGGAAGGTGTCCGCCTCGCGCCGCTCGTCGTGGAACCACGGGTAACCGCCGAAGACCTCATCGGCCGACTCGCCCGACAGGGCCACGGTCGACTGTTCGCGGACGGCCTTGAACAGCAGGTAGAGCGAGTTGTCCCGGTCGCCGAGCCCGAGGGGCACATCCCTGGCTCCGATGGCGGCCCGCCTGACGTCCGGATCGGACAGGGCGGAGCCGTCGAGCACGATGTCCCGGTGGTCGCTTTTCACATGCTCGGCCACGGCGTGCACGTACGGCGTGTCCACACTGGGCGCCACGTCGACCGCGCGGAAGTTCTCGGCCTGGTCGGGGAAGTCCACGGCGAAGCTGCGGACGGTCTCGCCCTGCTCGCCCAGCCGGCGGGCGGCGAGCGCGGTCATCGCCGAGGAGTCGAGTCCCCCGGAGAGCAGGGTGCAGCGGGGCACGTCGGCGACGAGCTGACGGGCGATGATGTCCTCCAGCAGCTCCCGCACATGGGCGACGGTGGCCGCCTGGTCATCGGTGTGCTCCACGGCCTCCAGGCGCCAGTACGCCTGCTCGCGAAGGCCGTTGCGGTCGACGACGGCCAGGTGGCCGGGGCGCAGCTCCTTCATGCCCTGCCAGACCGCGTGGCCCGGTGTCTTGGCGAAGGAGAAGATCTCCCGCAGCCCGTCGAGGCCGACCACGGGGGCGGCCAGCGGGTTGGCGAGGATGGCCTTGGGCTCGGACCCGAAGAGCACGCCGTCGTCGGTCTCGTAGTAGTAGAACGGCTTGATGCCCAGCCGGTCCCGGACCATCACCAGTTTCTCGCTGCGGGAGTCCCAGATGGCGAAGGCGTACATGCCGTTCAGCTTCTCGGTGAGGGATTCACCCCACTCGACGTAGCCGCGCAGGACGACCTCGGTGTCGGAGTCGGTGGTGAAGCCGTGGCCCCTGCGGCGCAGTTCGTCGCGCAGCTCGGTGAAGTTGTACGCCTCACCGGAGTAGACCATGCTGACGGGCCCGTCGGGCGTGTCGACGGTCATGGGCTGGGCTCCGCCCGGCAGGTCGATGACCGCCAGCCTGCGGTGGCCGAGCGCCGCCCGGTCGGTCACCCACGCTCCGGCCGCGTCCGGGCCCCGGCAGGCCATCGTCTCCGTCATGGTGTCGAGGAGCGAACGGTGGAAGGTGAGGTCGCGGCGGTAGGAGACCCAGCCGGTGATGCCGCACACAGTGATCAACCCTTTCACTCAGCGGAGATGGTTGCCTGTGACGACCATCTACCTCTCCGGAGGGGGATCGCTACCGTCCGCTGTTCTTTCGTTGGGTGGTATTTCTCACTGGTAAATTCCTGTTAATGGTGAGTTTCGCTGTGACTGCTGTCCGAAAAGTAGTGCCCACCAAGACGCCATTTTACGGCTGATATCCGATCCGCCCCTGATGAGCCGAAACGCCGGTCCTCTGTGCAATGGCGGGTCCGGTGCGACCGCCGCGGCGCGGGCCCGAACGGGTCGCTTTTCGTCCAGACGACCGTGGCCCGCTGCCCGGCGGTGAGGGTGAGGCGTGGTAGGCGGCCCGTGCCGTCGCCGTCCCGCCGGCGGATCCCGACGGTGGTGTCAGCGGTCGCGGCCGGCGTCGCCGCCCCCACGCTCCCGTCCGCCCAGACCAGTTCCTCGACGGTGATGCCGCCGCGGGCGCGCGGACCGGTCACCCTGCCGCCCGGCCACCGCGGAGGCAGCGCGGGCAGCAGCTCGATCAGGGGAGCCCCGTCCCGCACGAGGTGACTTTGCGGCAGCATCTCGGCGATCGCGGCGGTGACACCGAAGTTCCCGTCGATCTGGAAGGGCGGGTGGGCGCACGGCGGCGACCGGTAGACCCCGCCCTGCGGGGGCGTCCCGCCGTCACCGGCCGGCCGGGCCGGGGTGAGGTACCGGCCGAGCAGCCGGTGCGCGGCCCGTCCGTCGCCCAGCCTGGCCCACAGGCCGATCTTCTGTCCCTTCGGCACCGGCGGTTCGCCACCGCTCACCAGGGCCGCCCGGGTGGCGGCGGGCCGATCCTCCCGGACGGCGGCGCGCGGCGGAAGGCGCCTGGAAGGATGCCGTACATGACACAGGACGAGGGCATGGCGATCCCCCGGGGCGCCGTTGGGACGGGACCGTTGCTGGTGGTGGCGGCCGCGGTCGTACGCGACGGCCGCCTCCTGGTGGTGAGCAAGAAGGCGGCTCCCGAGATCTTCTACTTGCCGGGCGGCAAACCGGACCGGGCCGAGGGGCCGGTGGAGGCCCTGGTCCGGGAGCTGGACGAGGAACTCGGCGTCCGGCCGCTCGAGCCGCGCCTCCTGGCCGAGGTCGAAGCCCTGGCGGCGATCGAGGGGGTGCCCATGAGACTGACCGTCTTCGAGGCGGGCATCAGCCGGGAGCCCCGGCCCGCGGCCGAGCTGGCGGACCTGCGGTGGATCACCGGCGACGAACCGGATGTGCGGCTGGCCCCGGCGGTGAGGGATCAGGTCCTGCCGCTGCTCAGGCGGAAGGGGCTGATCGTCCGGGGCGGGTGCCGGACGTAGCGCCGTCCGCCGGAGGGCGGGCCACGCGGCGTCCGGTGCGTGCGATCGCGGGGCGGAGGGCGGCTAGGCAGAGGGCCGCGGGGTGGAGGCTGCGAGGCGGAGGGCTGCGAGGCGGAGGGCCGCGGGGCGGAGGGCCGCGGGGCGG
>NZ_BBOX01000330.1 GCF_001553455.1 Streptomyces hygroscopicus subsp. hygroscopicus | reverse complement strand
GACCCGGCCCGCGCCACGGCCGAACAGCTGCTGCGCTCCCCCCGGGCCACCAGCGGCGACGGGGCCGCGGACGGACCGCCCCCCAAGGCGGCGGCGGGGGTCAGCGCCCCCCGGCGCGGGCTGGAGGAGCTGCCCGCCGCCTGGCAGGAGGCCCTGGCCGCCGCGCGGGCGGCGCATGCCGACCCGCGCCTGGGACCGGTCGCGGAGTGGTCCGCCATCGGCCCGTACCGGCTGCTGGCCAGCCTGCCCGCGCTCCGTCCGGACGCCGCCGTACGCCCCCTGCTGGAGCCCGCCCACGCCGAACTCGCCCGCACCGCCGAGACCTTCCTCGACTGCGCGGGCCAGGCCGGCCGCACCGCGCAGCGGCTGGGCATCCACCGGCAGACGCTGTACTACCGCCTCTCCCGGGTGCGGCAGCTGACCGGACTCGACCTCGACGCGGGCGAGGACCGGCTGCTGCTCCACATGACCCTCAAGGCCGCCCGCCTCGGAATCCCTCGACACTAGACGCACCGTCCGGCGGCGGCCCCCTGAGACGCTCGCCCACGACGCCCGGCCGGACCGGAGCCCGGCCCCGGCGTCAGCAGGCCGGGGCCCGGCCACCGGGGTCAGCCGGCGGGGGCCCGACCCCCGGGGTCAGCCGGACGGGGCCGCCGGGGTGCCGCCGACGATCCGCCGCATCGCCTCGACCAGGTCGTGCGCGCTGGGCACGAGGTCGGGGTTGATGGTCATCTGGACGACCATCCCGCTCACCAGGGCCATGTAGAACGAGCCCATGACCCGGGCGGTCTCCTCGTCGACCTCGCTCTCGTCGATGCCGTGGAGGATCCCCACCAGCCCCTGGCGCCCTTCCGGCTGGGCCCGGCCGAAGGCCTCGCGCAGCTCGGGGTCGTGCTGGACCTGGAGGATGGCCTCCAGCTGGGACCGCCACACCGCCTGGTGCCTGTCGAACAGCTCCAGCACCCGGGTCCACCGGGTCTCGAACCGCTCCGCCGGATCGTCCTCCTGGCCGTCGCGGGTCGCGGCGTCCGCCTCGAGGGACCGCTCGACGTCATCGGCCCAGTCGCTCATGGCCGCGAAGAGCGCCTCCCGCATCAGGGCGTCCTTGGAGCCGTAGTGGTAGCCGATGGAGGCCAGATTGGCGCCGGAGACGGCCACGATGTCCCGCGCCGTGGTACGGGACCAGCCCTTCTCCTGCAGACAGCGCTTGGCCCCGGCCAGCAGATCCTCTCGATGTCCCATGGCGCCAGGGTAATACCGATCCCATACAGCTGTCCTAGACGATCGTCTTATACGCGCGTACTAGACGCGTGTTTAAGACATGCGTATATTCGCCGGCATGACCTCGACTGCCCCCGGCCCGCGCGCCGGACGCAAGGAATGGACCGCCTTCGTGGTCCTGATGCTTCCGCTCCTCCTGGTCTCCATGGACGTGTCGGTGCTGTACTTCGCGGTGCCGGCCATCAGCCGGGAGCTGCACCCCGGAGCCACCCAGCAGCTGTGGATCTTCGACATCTACGCCTTCGCCCTCGCCGGGCTGCTCATCACCATGGGAGCGCTGGGCGACCGCTTCGGACGGCGCAAGCTGCTGATGTTCGGGGCCGCGGCCTTCGGCGCCGCGTCCGTCGCGGCGGCCTACGCGCCGAACGCCGAACTGCTCATCGCCGCGCGGGCGGTGCTCGGGATCGGCGGCGCGACGCTGATGCCGTCGACGATGGGCCTGGTCCGCAACCTCTTCCTCGACGAGAAGCAGCGGGCCAAGGCGATCGCGATCTGGTCGTCGGCCATGGCGGGCGGCATCGCGCTGGGCTCGGTGATGAGCGGAGTGATGATCGAGCACTTCTGGTGGGGCTCGGTCTTCCTGATCAATGTCCCGGCAATGGTGCTGCTGCTGGCGCTGGTGCCTCTCCTGGTGCCGGAGTTCAAGGACCCCAGGCCCGGGGCGTTCGACCTGCCGAGCGTGCCGCTGTCGATGGCCGCCGTGCTTCCGGTGATCTACGGGCTGAAGAAGATGGCCGCCGACAACGGCGTCGGTCCGGTCCCGGTGCTGTCCGTCGTGGCCGGCCTCGCCATCGGCGCGGTCTTCGTACGCCGCCAGCGCACCCGGCGCGATGCGATGATCAGCCCCGAGCTGTTCCGCCACCGCGGCTTCGGCCCGTCGATCGCGATCAACGCGCTGGCCACGTTCGCCATGATGGGTTCGGCCTACTTCACCACCCAGTACCTGCAGTCGGTGCTCGGCAAGGGGGCGCTGGAGGCGGCGCTGTGGAGCCTGGCACCGTCCGTATGCGTCGGCTTCGCCGGTCCGGCGGCGGCCGCGGCGGTGCAGCGCGGCGCCAACCGGGCCCTTGTGATCGGCGCCGGCTTCCTGTCCGGGGCCATCGGCTACGGGATCCTGGCCCTGGCCGGCACGGACGCGCTGTGGACCGTGCTGATCGGCGCCGCCGTCCTCGCCAGCGGAATCGTCACGGTGATGTCGCTGGTCACCGACCTGGCGATCGGCACCGTCCCACCGCAGCGGGCCGGTTCGGCGGCCGCGCTGCTGGAGACGGGCCAGGAGTTCGGCGGGGCGATGGGCATGGCCGTGCTCGGCAGCGTCGGCACCGCCGTCTACCGGAGCGACGTGGGGGACTCGCTGGGGCACGGGCTGCCCACCGGCACACTGGACCAGGCGCGGGAGACACTGGGCGCCGCCGTCGCGGTGGCGGGCCGGGTGAAGGGGCGGGCCGGGGAGCAGGTACTGGACGCGGCCCGCGAGGCGTTCACCCACGGTATGCAGATCGCGACCGCGGCCGGGGCTGTGGTCCTGCTGGCGGGCGCGGTCCTGGCCCTGGTGACGCTGCGCCGGGTAGGGCCCCCCGCCGGGCCGACGGCCGGTGGCGTGGACTCGGCCGGCGCCGGGGAACCGGCCGCCCGCGACGAGGAGAGGGGCGCGGCGGCGCCGGAGACGGGCGAGGCGGCGGAGGTGGGCGCGGCGGCGCCGGAGATGGTGCCGGGGCGCTGAGCCGTGGAACGCCGGAGGGGTCTCGCCGCCGTGCGGGTCCCCTCCGCCCCGTCGTGGAGAAGGTGCCGAGTGCGCCGGAGTGCCGCGGGTTGCGCAGGTGTCGAATGTTCGTCGAACACGACGGCAACCTTCTCCTCTCCCGGCGGCAACCAGAGGTCGGCAGCCGCGACGGCGGCCAGAAGACTGAGCAGCCCACGCGAGAGGAATGACGCACCATGCGCATCACCAGAGCGTTAGCGGCGGCCGGGCTCGCCGCTGCCCTACTGATCGGCGCCGCCCACACACCACGGGCCGCCGCGGGCGAACTGCCCGGCGGCACCCGGTTCTTCAACAGCCCCGACTCGCTCGTCAACAAGTGGGTCGCCGCCCATCCGGGCGACTCCCGGCAGCCGCGCATCGCCTCGCGGATCGCCAGCCGGCCCCAGGCCCTGTGGTTCTCCCGGTACTCCCCCGCCACCGTCACCGAGGACGTCCGCAAGGTCACCTCCGCCGCCTCCACGAGCGGTCAGACCCCGGTCCTGGTGACGTATCAGGTCCCCAACCGCGACTGCGGCGGGGCCTCCGCGGGCGGCGCCCCCGACCTCGCGAGCTATGACGCATGGGTGCGCGGCTTCGCCGCCGGGCTGGGCAGCGGGCCCGTCGTCGTCATCCTCGAGCCCGACTCGATCGCGCTCATCAGCTGCCTGTCGTCGTCCGAACTGGCGGCCGCTACGCCTCGCTGGCCCGCGCCGCCACCACCATCCACAGTGCGAACCCCAACGCGCGGGTGTACTTCGACGCCGGGCACTCCGCCTGGAACAGCGCCTCCGTCCAGGCGTCACGGCTCCGCTCGGCCGGGGTGCTGACCAGCGGCGACGGCATCTACAGCAACGTCTCCAACTTCCGCCGCACCGCCGATGAGGTGGCCTTCGCCAAGAGCGTGCTCGCCCAGTTCGGCGGGTCCTCGGGGCTCACCGCCGTCATCGACACCAGCCGTAACGGCAACGGCCCGGCCCCCGACAACACCTGGTGCGACCCCCACGGCCGCAAGGTCGGCGAAAACCCGACGGCCGACACCGGCGATCCGGCCATCGACGCCTACCTGTGGATCAAACCTCCGGGCGAACTGGACGGCTGCGCGGGCGCGGCGGGTACCTTTTCGCCGGACTACGCGTACGAGCTGGCGGGCTGACGGCGACGGGGTCGAAGACGGCGTACGGGCAGGTGGCCGGAGAGTGCCCCGGACGACCGCGCCCGACCGCGCCGCGGTCAGAGACGGTCGATCTCGGTGAGGTCGATGTCGATGGTGAACGGGACCGAGACCTTCAGCCGGTCGCGGTGAATGCTGGTGGGAACATAGGTGCGGGTCACCGGGTCCAGCTCGAAGACATGGACCACCGGCCGTCGCCCCTCCCCCTTCTCGACCAGCCAGAAGTGCCGGATTCCCGCCTCGGCGTAAAGCTGCGGTTTGCGCTTGCGGTCACGCTCCTCCGACTCCGGCAACACGACCTCCACCGCGAGTACGGCATCGGCCGCGTCGTACCCCGTCTCGTCGGCCTCGGCGGATACCGCCTCTGCTCGCAGGACCGAGATGTCGGGCTCGGGGCGGTTGCGCTTGTCGAGGGCGAGCGTCATCTCGCGGCACACCCGCAGCGACTTGGGCGCCACTCGCCGCAAGGCAGTGGTCAGCAGATCCACGGCCAGCGAATGAAAATACTTCTGCGGGCTCACGAAGATCAGGCTCCCGTCGATCAACTCAGTGTGCGGCGGGAGCTCCGGCATGCGGTCGAGATCGTCTGCGGTGAATCCGCCCGGGGGCGGAAATGCCCAGGCCGGAAGCGGTTCAGCCATGGTTCCTCCCATGGACGGGATTCTGGCCGCGCGACCAAGGGTAGCGGTCGGGAACGCCGGAGAAGCCACCCACATGGGTGCACATGGCTTCCGTCGTTGACCGGGACCTGCTGGTAGGCGAGGCCCTCGCTTCCGCGAAGGGCCTCCCACCGCGCGGGACGCCGTCAGCCCAGGTGCGCGGGCAGCGGGGCGGCGCTTTCGGCACCCCGCCCGGTCACCGGGCGCGGGGTGTTCATCAGCAGCGACACGACCACCGCGGCTCCCACGAGAATCGCGGACGAGACGACGAAGGCATGCGAGAAGCCCTCGACCAGACCGGCCTTGGCGGTCCGCGGTGTCATCCGCCCGGCGTGCGCGGCCAGGTAGTCGGACGTCACGCTGGCGGCGATCGTGTTGAGCATCGCCGTGCCGATCGAACCGCCGATCTGCTGCACGGTGTTGACGGTGGCGGAGGCGATGCCCGCTTCCCGCTCCCCCACCCCGTGGGTCGCGTAGTTCATCGAGGGCGCCATCACCAGGCCCATACCGAAGCCGACCAGGAGCTCGGCGGGCAGCACCCCCGCCGCGTAGGAGCTGTCGACGTCCAGGGGCACCAGCAGCGCGACACCGGTGGCCGCGATCAGCAGACCGGGACCCACCAGCAGGCGCGGCGGCACCCTGGGGATGAGGCGCGAGGCGACGCCGCCCGCGCCGACCAGCACCGCCCCGGTCATCGGCAGGAACGCCACCCCGGTGAGCAGCGCCGAGTACCCCTTGACCAGCTGCATGTAGTACGTGAGGAAGAGGAACATCGCGAACATGCCGACCACCGAGAGGCCGACCGCCAGATAGGCGCTGCCCCGGGTGCGGTCCATCACCACGCGCGGCGGCAGCAGCGGGCGCGTCACGCTCCGCTCCACCATCACGAAGGCGAACAGCAGCGCCGCGCCCGAGATGAGCAGCCCGGTCACCGGCAGGGAGCTCCAGCCCTCGGATTCGGCCTCGCTGCATCCGTAGACCACCGCCACCAGCCCGCACACCGCCAGCAGCGCTCCGGGGATGTCGAAGCGGGCCCGGCCCCCGGCGCGGGTGTCGGCGGGCAGCGCCGACCCGCCGAGGGCGGCGGCGACGGCGATCGGCACATTGACGTACAGGCACCAGCGCCAGTCGAGGTACTCGGTCAGCAGTCCGCCGGCGACCAGCCCGATCGCACCGCCGCCCGCCGCGATCGCGCCGAAGATGCCGAACGCCTTGGCGCGCTCACGGGCCTCGGTGAAGGTCACCGCGAGCAGCGACAGCGTCGAGGGGGCGAGCAGCGCGGCGAACGCGCCCTGGAGGGCGCGGGCCGACAGCAGCACCTCGAACCCGGAAGCGGCACCACCGAGCGCGGAGGCCCCGGCGAACCCCAGCAGACCGATGAGGAAGGCGCGCCTACGGCCGGTGTAGTCCGCGATCCGGCCGCCGAGCAGCAGCAGACTGCCGAACGCCAGGGTGTAGGCGGTGATGACCCACTGCCGGTCGCCGTCGGAGATGCCGAGGTCCTTCTGGGCCGACGGCAGGGCGATGTTCACGATGGTCATATCGAGAACGATCATCAGCTGGGCCAGGCCGATGTAGACGAGTGCGACCCAGCGCCGGGGGCTGGCCCCGGGCCGCGCGTCTGGGGGCTGGGACATGACGATGCCTTTCTGGTCTTCCGGAAGGCGAGCGGAGGGGGAGGTCAGCCGTCGTCGGCACGGACATCGGCGACGCGGGCGTCGGCGCGGCTGTCGTCGTGGCTGACGTCGTCGGCATCGGCGCGGGCGCCGTACGCGTCGTCGATCAGCCGCTCCCGGAGGCGCTTGAACGCCTCGACGTCGACGGCCGGGCCGCCGAGCGGGGTGGTGGGCCGCGGGGAGCCGGTGGGGCGCAGCCCGTCGAGGTAGACGTCCAGCTGGCGGTGGGCGAGGGCGTCGTCGACGGCGGACCGGCCACCGCCGGGCAGCGGCCGCGACAGCCGGATGATCACCAGCGTGATGTCACCGAAGACGACGTCGGGCCGGATCCGCCCCTGGGCCTGGGCGCGGACGAGCAGCGCGTCGACGGGTTCGACGGCGTCGCCGGGCAGGCCGTCGAGGACGTCGTCGGCGGTGAAGCGGCCCAGCAGTGAGGGCAGCACCGAGCCGATCTTGAGGTCGAGGGCCGTGTGCAGGAAGCGGCGCAGCGCGAGACAGGCGTCGTCCTCCTCGGCGGCGGCCCGGTTCGCGGCCCCGATCAGCGCGGTCAGGACCTCGACGGCGACCCCACGGTGGAGATCGTCGCGCCGCGGGAACCGGCGGTAGAGGGTCGCGATGCCGACCCCGGCGCGCCGGGCTATCTCGTCCAGCGGGGCGTCCGGCCCCTGATCGGTGAAGACCTCACGGGCGGCGCGCAGGATCTGCTCCCGGTTGCGCCGGGCGTCGGCGCGCAGGGGGGAGGCGGTGGGGCCGTCGTCGGTGTCTGCGGACACGGGGCTCTCCTGACCGGGCATGCGAAGGCCATGCGGAGAAATTCTCTCCACATGGCGTCGAGCCTAGCGAGTCCGGAGCCATTATTCAACAGGTGATGAAATAGCCCGGAGACCCCCGCGACACCGCCTCCCGCCTCGGCATACAAAGACCTGGGCCCGGCCCCCCGCCGAAGCGGGGGGCCGGGCCCAGGTGGGTGACCGCCTACGCGGTTCAGACCAGATTGACCGAACGGGCCGAGGTGGCGCCGATCTCCTCGGCGATCTCGGTGAGCACGGCCTGCGGAATGGTGTCGTCCACGGTGAGCGCCACCAGTGCGGCACCGCCCGCGGCCGCCCGCGAGACCTGCATGCCCGCGATGTTGATGCCCGCCTCGCCCAGGATGCGGCCGAGCGTGCCGACCACCCCCGGACGGTCGGTGTAGCGGAGGAAGGCCATGTGGTCGGCGAGCGCCAGATCCACGTCGTACTCCCCGACCGCGACGATCTTCTGCTGGTGCTTGGGGCCGGCCAGCGTGCCGGAGATCGAGACCTCCTCGCCGTCCGCGAGGGTGCCGCGCACGATCACCACATTGCGGTGCTCGCTCGACTCCGAGCTGGTGGTCAGCCGCACCTCGACACCGCGCTCCTGGGCGAACAGCGGGGCGTTCACATACGACACGGTCTCGTCGACGATGTCCTCGAAGACGCCCTTGAGCGCCGACAGCTCCAGCACCTTGACGTCGTGCTGGGTGATCTCGCCGTACACCTCGACATCGAGGCGGACCGCGACCTCGCCCGCGAGCGCGGTGAAGATCCGCCCCAGCTTCTCGGCCAGCGGCAGCCCGGGGCGCACGTCCTCGGCGATGACACCGCCCTGTACGTTCACCGCGTCCGGGACCAGCTCGCCGGCCAGCGCCAGCCGCACCGAGCGGGCGACCGCGATACCGGCCTTCTCCTGGGCCTCGCCGGTGGAGGCGCCCAGGTGCGGGGTGACCACCACATTGTCGAACTCGAACAGCGGGGAGTCGGTGCACGGCTCCTTGGAGAAGACGTCGAGCCCGGCCCCGGCCACCCGGCCCTCCTTGAGGGCGGCGGCCAGCGCCTCCTCGTCCACGATCCCGCCGCGTGCGGCGTTGACGATCCGCACCTCCGGCTTGACCTTGTGCAGCGCCTCGTCGCCGATCAGGCCGACCGTCTCGGGCGTCTTGGGGAGGTGGACCGTGATGAAGTCGGAGACCTCGAGCAGCTCGTCCAGCGACAGCAGCTTCACGCCCATCTGCGCGGCCCGCGCGGGCTGCACATACGGGTCGTACGCGACGATCTTCATGCCGAACGCGGACATCCGCTGGGCCACCAGGACGCCGATGCGGCCGAGGCCGACGACGCCGAGGGTCTTCTCGCTCAGCTCCACACCGGTGTACTTGCTGCGCTTCCACTCGCCGTTCTTCAGCGCCGCGTTCGCCTGCGGGATGTTGCGGGCGGTGGCCACCAGCAGACCACAGGCGAGCTCGGCGGCGGTGACGATGTTGGACGTCGGCGCGTTGACGACCATGACGCCCGCCTTGGTGGCGGCCGAGACGTCCACGTTGTCCAGGCCCACGCCCGCGCGGGCGACCACCTTCAGCTTCTTGGCCGCGGCGATGGCCTCGGCGTCGACCTTGGTCGCACTGCGGACGAGGATCGCGTCCACATCGGCGATGGCGGGAATCAGCTCGGCTCGGTCCGCGCCGTTGCAGTGCCGGATCTCGAAATCCGGCCCCAGGGCGTCGACCGTCGCCGGAGAGAGCTCTTCGGCGATGAGTACGACGGGTTTACCAGTGGAAGCAGTGCTCACGTGGTCTTCAGTCCTCACTAGTCCTCAGCGGACGGCCGTCCCGACGGCCGCTGGCGGTGAAGGGGTCAGCCGCGTGGAAGACGCACGACACTGTGAGCCTGACGCGCTTGCTGCTGATGAGTGTAGTGGCGGTCGGGCCTTCGTCATGCGCCGATGCGGCAGGATCACCCGCACGTGGTGTGCGCGGTGGACGAAGCGCGAACCGGGTGCGGCGGGGTCCGCGGACCCCACCGCACCCGCGGCACGGCCGCCGCGCCACCAGACGCGCTTACGCCTCCTCGTCGACCCAGCTCATGAGCTTGCGCAGCTCCTTGCCGGTGGTCTCCAGCAGGTGGTTCTCGTCGGCCTTCTTCAGCTCGTTGTACTTCGGCAGGCCGGCGTTGTACTCCGCCATCCAGTTCTTGGCGAAGGTGCCGTCCTGGATCTCGCCGAGGATCTTCTTCATCTCGGCCTTGGTGGACTCGTTGATGATCCGCGGACCGGAGACGTAGTCGCCCCACTCGGCGGTCTCGGAGATCGACCAGCGCATCTTCTCCAGGCCGCCCTCGTACATCAGGTCCACGATCAGCTTGAGCTCGTGGAGGCACTCGAAGTACGCGATCTCCGGCTGGTAGCCGGCCTCGACCAGGGTCTCGAACCCGGCCTTGACCAGCGCCGCGGTGCCGCCGCACAGGACCGCCTGCTCACCGAAGAGGTCGGTCTCGGTCTCCTCGGTGAAGGTGGTCTTGATGACACCGGCGCGGGTGCCGCCGATGCCCTTGGCGTACGACAGGGCCAGCGGGAAGGCGTTGCCGGTGGCGTCCTGCTCGACGGCCGCGATGCACGGCACGCCGCGGCCCTCCTCGTACTGGCGGCGGACCAGGTGGCCCGGGCCCTTGGGGGCGACCATGCAGACGTCCACATTGGCCGGGGGCTTGATGAAGTCGAAGCGGATGTTGAGACCGTGCCCGAAGAACAGCGCGTCGCCGTCCTTCAGGTTGTCCTTCACCGACTCCTCGTAGACCTTGGCCTGGATCGGGTCCGGGACCAGGATCATGATCACGTCGGCCTCGGCGGACGCCTCGGCCGGGGTGACCACGCGCAGGCCCTGCTCCTCGGCCTTGGCCTTGGACGTGGAGCCCTCGTGCAGACCGACCCGGACGTCGACGCCCGAGTCGCGCAGCGACAGCGCGTGGGCGTGGCCCTGGCTGCCGTAGCCAAGGATGGCGACCTTGCGGCCCTGGATGATGGACAGGTCGGCGTCGTCGTCGTAGAACAGCTCGGCCACTTCGGGAACTCCTCGTGTGTGGGTTGTGCTTCCCACCGTATGACGGGCGGGCGGGTGAAGGTTTCGGGGTCTCGCCATACGGTCCGGCGCGTGGTCCCGCGCCGGACCGTCCCGCTGGTCGGGCGGGTCAGGCGGACCGGTCGAGCGCGCGCAGGCTCCGGTCGGTGATGGAGCGGGCGCCGCGCCCTATGGCGATGGTGCCGGACTGCACCAGCTCCTTGATGCCGTACGGTTCCAGCATCCTGAGCATGGCCTCGAGCTTGTCGCTGCTGCCGGTGGCCTCGATGGTCACGGCCTCCGGGGAGACGTCCACGGTCTTGGCGCGGAACAGCTGGACGATCTCGACGATCTGGGAGCGGGTCTCGTTGTCGGCGCGGACCTTGGCCAGGACGAGCTCCCGCTGGATCGCCTGGCCGTCCTCCAGCTCGACGATCTTCAGGACGTTGACGAGCTTGTTGAGCTGCTTGGTGACCTGCTCCAGCGGCAGCTCCTCGACATTGACCACGATGGTGATCCGGGAGATGTCGGGGTGCTCGGTGACGCCGACGGCCAGCGAGTCGATGTTGAAGCCGCGGCGGGAGAACAGGGCGGCGATCCGGGCCAGGATGCCGGGGGTGTTCTCCACCAGGACGGAGAGCGTGTGCTTGGACATGGGCTCGGTCTCTCTTCTCTCTCGGTCCTGGCCTCAGTCGTCTTCGCCGTCGCCGAAGTCCGGGCGGGTGTCGCGCGCCGCCAGGATCTCGTCGTTGGAGGTGCCGGCCGCGACCATCGGCCAGACCATGGCGTCCTCGTGGACGATGAAGTCCACGACCACCGGACGGTCGTTGATCGCGTTGGCCTTCTCGATCACGGCGTCGAGGTCGGACGGGTCCTCGCAGCGCAGTCCGACGCAGCCCATGGCCTCCGCGAGCTTCACGAAGTCGGGGACGCGGGTGCCGGCGTTCGGCTGGGCGGGGGCGTCGGGGCCCGAGTGCAGGACGGTGTTGGAGTAGCGCTGGTTGTAGAAGAGGGTCTGCCACTGGCGGACCATGCCCAGCGCGCCGTTGTTGATGATCGCGACCTTGATCGGGATGTTGTTCAGCGCGCAGGTGACCAGCTCCTGGTTGGTCATCTGGAAGCAGCCGTCGCCGTCGATGGCCCAGACCGTACGGCCGTCGGCGCCGGCCTTGGCGCCCATGGCGGCCGGGACGGCGTAGCCCATGGTCCCGGCGCCGCCGGAGTTCAGCCAGGTCGCGGGGGTCTCGTAGTCGATGAAGTGGGCGGCCCACATCTGGTGCTGGCCGACGCCCGCGGCGAAGATCGTCCCCTCCGGCGCCAGCTGCCCGATCCGCTGGATGACCTGCTGCGGGGCGAGGCTGCCGTCGGCGGGCTGGTCGTAGCCGAGCGGGTAGGTCTCCCGCCACCGGTTCAGGTCCTCCCACCAGCCGGTGTAGTCACCGGTGTGGCCCGCGTCGTGCTCGGCCTGGACGGCGACGACCAGGTCGGCGATGACCTCGCGGGCGTCCCCGACGATCGGCACGTCGGCGGCGCGGTTCTTGCCGATCTCGGCCGGGTCGATGTCCGCGTGGATGATCTTGGCGAGCGGGGCGAAGGAGTCGAGCTTGCCGGTGACGCGGTCGTCGAAGCGGGCGCCGAGCGCCACGATCAGGTCGGCCTTCTGCAGGGCGGTCACCGCGGCGACCGTGCCGTGCATGCCCGGCATGCCCAGGTGGAGGTGGTGGCTGTCGGGGAAGGCGCCCAGCGCCATCAGGGTGGTGGTGACCGGCGCGCCGGTCAGCTCGGCCAGGACCTTCAGCTCGGCGGTGGCCCGGGCCTTGATCACGCCGCCGCCGACGTACAGCACCGGGCGCTCGGCCTGGGTGATCAGGCGGGCGGCCTCGCGGATCTGCTTGGCGTGCGGCTTGGTGACCGGGCGGTAGCCGGGCAGATCGGTCTGCGGCGGCCAGGAGAAGGTGGTCTGCGCCTGCAGCAGGTCCTTGGGGATGTCGACCAGGACCGGGCCGGGGCGGCCGGTGGAGGCGATGTGGAACGCCTCGGCGATCGTGCGCGGGATGTCCTCCGCCCTGGTGACCAGGAAGTTGTGCTTGGTGATCGGCATGGTGATGCCGCAGATGTCCGCCTCCTGGAAGGCATCCGTACCGATGGACTTGGAGGCCACCTGGCCGGTGATCGCGACGATCGGGACCGAGTCCATATGGGCGTCGGCGATGGGGGTGACCAGGTTGGTGGCTCCGGGGCCCGAGGTCGCCATGCAGACGCCGACCTTGCCGGTGGCCTGGGCGTAACCGGTGGCGGCGTGGCCCGCGCCCTGCTCATGGCGGACGAGCACGTGCCGGACCTTCGAGGAGTCGATCATCGGGTCATATGCGGGGAGGATCGTGCCGCCGGGGATGCCGAAGACGGTGTCGGCACCCACTTCCTCGAGCGAGCGGATGAGGGACTGAGCGCCCGTGACGTGCTCGACCGGGGCGGACTGCGGTCCGCCGCTACGGGGCCGAGGCTGGGGATGATGGGACCCGGAGGCCTGCTCGGTCATCGGCATTCTCTTCTCGAAGATGAGGTTCTGTGCGGGAGGGAGAGGGCGGTGCGGGGGCGGTGCACCAGGTGCCAGTGCAACAAAAAACCCCTCGTGCCATGAGGCAAGCGAGGGGAGCGCGCCGGTGAGGGTCCGCAGGGCTTCAAGGGGCCCTGCTCAGCCGACGCGCTGTCCAAGTACGAGAATTCGGGTGCGCATGGCTCCGACCCTCCCCCCGGCGCATGTCGGGTGTCAAGTGGGTGGGACGGGCGTCTCAGTATTTGAGCGGGTCGGCGGATGGGTGTGCGCCTCCGCACGGCGCGGCCCATGGGAGCCGCCGTGGCCCATATGACCGCTGTGCCGCAGCGGCAGGGGGCCGCCGACCAGCAGCGGGGGCTCCGAGCGCGGCACCGGATAGCCGCCGCGCAGCAGCGCCCGGCGCAGCCGGTGCTCATCGAGCGGTCCGCTGAAGGCCGCCCCTTGGGCGTGGGTGCATCCCATACCGCGCAGGGTGACGATCTGCTCGGGCAGCTCCACCCCCTCGGCGATGGACTGCATCCCGAGGTCACCGGCGATCCTCAGCAGCCCTGCCGTGATCTTGTGGAGCCGTGAGGACTCGACCACTCCCTCGACCAGCCCGGGGTCCAGTTTGAGCACGTCGATGGGGAGCCTGCGCAGCGCCCTGATGGCGGCATAGCCGCTGCCGAAGCCGTCGAGGGCGATCCGCACCCCCAGGCGGCGCAGCAGCCCGAGGCGGTGCTCGAGCTCGTCGAGCGGCACCCGTGGATCGCTGTCGGTCAGCTCCAGGATCAGCGCGCTGGACGGCAGTCCATGGCGGGCCAGCAGGGTCTCGACGGTCTTGGGCGGCATCGACCTGTCCACCAGCCGGCTCGCCGGGAGCCGTACGCAGACCGGCACCAGGTGGCCGTCGCGGCGCCGCTGGGCGGCCTGCTCGATGGCCGTCTCCAGCATCCAGCGGGCCAGTTCGGCGGTGCGGGCCGTGTCCTCGCCGCCCCCACGGCCGTTGTCGGCGACCCGGAGGAATTCGGCCGGGGTGAACAGGATCCCCTGGGCCGAGCGCCAGCGGGCCTGCGCCGCGACCGCGGTGATCCGGCCGCTGGTCAGCTCGACGACGGGCTGGTGCAGCAGTACGAACTCCCCGTCGTGCAGGGCGGCGCGCAGCCGGGTGGCGACCTCGGCGCGGCGCGCCACCTCGGCCTGCATCTGCGGCGCGTACAGCTCGACGCGGTTCTTGCCCGCGGCCTTGGCGCGGTACATCGCCAGGTCGGCGTTGCGCATCAGGGCGCCGGGGCTGGTACCGGGCTCGGCGAAGGCGACGCCGATGCTGGCGGCCACGCGGACCTCGGTGCCGCCCTCGACCCGGTAGGGCTGGGAGAGCCGGACCCGCAGCCGGTCGGCGATCTCCATGATGCGCCGCTCGCGGGCGCCCGCGTCCCCCGCGCCGTCGCCGACGATGAGGGCGGCGAACTCGTCGCCCCCGAGCCGGGCCGCGCAGTCGCCGGACCCGGACCGCACGGACTCCTGGAGCCGGCGGGCGGCCTGGACCAGCAGCTCGTCACCGGCGTGGTGGCCGACGGTGTCGTTGACCGCCTTGAAGCCGTCGAGGTCGATGAAGAGCACGGCGGTGCCGGCGTCCGTACGGCGGCGGCCGGCCACCGCGTGCCGGACCCGCCGGGTGAACAGTGCGCGGTTGGGCAGGTCGGTGAGCGGGTCGTGCTCGGCGTTGTGCTGCAGCTGGGCCTGGAGCCGGACCCGCTCGGTGACATCGCGGCTGTTGAAGATCAGCCCGCCGTGGTGGCGGTTGATCGTCGACTCCACGTTGAGCCAGTCACCGGAGCCGGAGCGGAAGCGGCATTCGATGCGCGTCGTGGGCTCCTCGCCCGGTGAGGCGGCCAGGAAGCGGCGGACCTCGTGGACCACCGATCCGAGGTCCTCGGGGTGGATGAGGGAGGCCAGCTCGGAGCCGACCAGCTCCTCCGCGTCGCGGCCGTAGACCCCGGAGGCCGCCGGGCTGACATAGCGCAGGATCCCGGTGGGCGCGGCGATCATGATCACATCGCTGGAGCTCTGCACCAGGGAGCGGAAGTGGTTCTCCTTCTGGGCGAGTTCCTGGGTGAGCCGGATGTTGTCCATGAGCATGATCGCCTGCCGGACGACGAGCGCGAGCACGACCGCGCAGGCGGTGAAGAGCACCACCCCGTCGATCGGCCGGCCGTCCATCACGTTGAACAGGACCCCCAGGGTGCAGACGGCGGCGGCGAGATAGGGCGCGAGGGCGGCGAGCGAGCCGGCGATGGGGACGCTCGGCTGCGTGGCGCGGCGGGCCGGCGGCGGGTTCTGGGCGGCCTCGCGGCGGGCCACCCACGGGGCGTACGCCAGCAGTACCGAACCGGCGAACCACCCGGCGTCGAGTATCTGCCCGGAGCGGTAGTGCTCGCGCAGCAGCGGTGAGGTGAACAGCGCGTCGCACAGCACGGTGAGGGCGAAGGCGGCGATCGCCGTGTTGACCGCGGAGCGGTTGACCGACGAGCGCCGGAAGTGCAGCACGATCACCATGCTGACGAGCACGATGTCCAGCAGCGGATAGGCGAGGGCCAGGGCCGCGCGGGCGACGGACTCGCCGTCCCCGCCGAACTGCCCGGTGTGGGCGAGCGCGAGGCTCCAGGAGAGCGTCACCAGCGATCCGGCGATCAGCCAGGCGTCCAGCCCCAGACAGATCCACCGGGCCCGGCTGGTCGGGCGCTTGGCGAGCACCAGCATCCCGACGATGGCGGGCGGGGCGAAGAGCAGGAAGCAGAAGTCGGCGGCCGAGGGGGTCGGCACGGGGCGGTCGAGCACCACCTCGTACCAGCCCCATACGGCGTTCCCCAGCGCGGCCATGGCCGAGGAGACCGCGAACAGCAGCCAGGCGGGGCGCAGCCGCCCGGCGTGCCGGCGGCTGTACCACAGACAGGACGCCGCGGCGGTGAGCGCGGCGGCGCTCAGCCCGAAGTCACCCATGACGAGGGACAGTCGGGACGAGCCCCAGCCGAGGACCGCACCCGTCGCGTAACCGCCGCAGACGAGGGCGAGGATCACTTGCGGCAGCAGCCCCACGCCGCCGGAGACCGACGGCCGGGCGAGCACCGCTCCGGAGGCGGTCACCGGACTGCCATCCACTGCATGGCGGACCACTGACGCCGCGGGAACCCCGGGAGCGGTATCCCCGAGGGCCTCATCGAGTCGGAGAACCGCGCGGCTGCGCGGAAGTGTCGCGGTCGACGCCTGAGCTGCGTCGGGTTGTCGGTCCATCGGCCATACATCGCCCGTCGCCCCCCTCGAGTTCCGGTCCATCGCTGACGCCGTCAGGTCAGTGGCGCAGCCCCCGTTCGGGACGATACACCAGACTGGTAACTCAGGGACATAGGCCATCTACGGACCGTAACCGACTACGCCGTTGTATATACGGAGTGGAGTCAATCGGTGCCTGTATGTGCTGCCAGAGGCATGTCTACCCCGTGGTGGCGACGAGATGTGCCAGCGACTCACCGCGTGCGAAGCGGTTCAGCTGATCCCGCAACAGCCGCTTGGCACGCGGGAGGAACGCCGACGACGGCCCGCCCACATGCGGGGTGATGAGCACCCCTGGAGCGTGCCACAGCGGATGCCCGGCGGGCAGTGGTTCGGGGTCGGTCACATCCAGCGCGGCCCGCAGTCGCCCCGACTCCACCTCGCTGAGCAGGGCCTTGGTATCCACGACCGCGCCACGGGCGACGTTCACCAGCAGCGCCCCGTCCTTCATCCGGGCCAGGAACTCCGCTCCGGCCAGTCCTCGGGTCGCCTCGGTGAGTGGGGTGACCAGAATCACCACGTCGGCTTCCGGAAGCAGTCGGGGCAGTTCGTCGATCGGATGCACCGGACCGCGCTCGGTCGTGCGCGGGGAGCGCGCGACGCGCGTCACCCGCTCGCACTCAAAGGGCACAAGCCGGTCCTCGATCGCGCTGCCGATGGCGCCGTAGCCGACGATCAGTACGGACTTGTCGGCGAGCGCGGGGCGGAAGCCGGAGCGCCACTCCCCGGCGTCCTGACTCCGGACGAAGTCGGGGATCCCGCGCAGCGAGGCCAGGATGAGGGTGAGCGCGAGCTCCGCGGTGCTCGCGTTGTGCACCCCGCGCGCATTGCACAGCCGCACCCCGGGCGCGAGGTCCGCCAGCGCGGGCTTGATGTGGTCTATTCCGGCGGTGAGGGTCTGCACCACCCGCAGGTTGGTCATGGCCGGCAGCGGGCGGGCGCACACCTCCGGCTTCTTCATGTACGGAACGCAGTAGAACGCGCACCGCGCCGGGTCGGTGGGGAAGTCCGGGCCACCGTCCCAGTGGGCGTATTCGAGGGTGTCGGGGAGGCCGTCGATCTCCTCGGGCGGAATCGGCAGCCACACCAGGTCGCGCGCCTCGGACGAACCGTGCGTCGCGTCGGGGGGCCGGACCGTATCGCTGTTGTCTGCGCTCATGCCAGGAGGCTATGCGATCACCGTGCGTCGGCAGAGGTTAGTTTGGGGTCCGAGGGAACGGGAGGGGTCAGGCCAGGTGGAGCGCAGGAGAATCGGAGCGGCGGCGCTCGAAGTTGGCGCTATCGGCCTCGGGTGCATGCCGATGAGCTGGGCGTACACCGCTTCGCAGCGCAGCGGCGAACACTCGGTGCGCGCCGTGCACACCGCGCTCGACTCGGGCGCGAGCCTGCTGGACACCGCCGACATGTACGGCCCCTTCACCAATGAGCTACTGGTGGGGCGGGTGCTCAAGGAGCGCCGGGCGGACGCCTTCGTGTCCACCAAATGCGGACTGCTGGTCGGTGAGCAGCACATCGTGGCCAACGGACGGCCCGGCTATGTGAAACGGGCCTGCGACGCCTCGCTGCGCCGGCTGCAGACCGATGTGATCGACCTCTACCAGCTCCACCGGGCCGATCCGGAGGTGCCCATAGAGGAGACCTGGGGCGCGATGGCGGAGCTGGTCGCGGCCGGGAAGGTGCGGGCGCTCGGGCTGTGCGCGGTGGGGGCGCGGGCGCAGCGGCGGGCGGGCGCCGGGATGCACGATGCCACGGTGCGCCAGCTGGAACGGGTCCAGCAGGTCTTCCCGGTCAGCTGTGTGCAGGCGGAGCTGTCGGTGTGGTCGCCCGAGGCGCTGGAGGCGCTGGTGCCGTGGTGCGCCTCGCGCGGGGTGGGCTTCCTGGCGGCGATGCCGCTCGGCAACGGCTTCCTGAGCGGGACCCTGACCCCGGGGCAGGGTTTCGAACCGGACGACGTACGGGCCCGGCACCCCCGCTTCACGGCGGAGATGATGGCCGCGAACCAGCCGATCGTGGCCGGTCTGCGACGGGTCGCCCGGCGGCACGGGGACGCGGTGACCCCGGCGCAGGTGGCCCTGGCCTGGCTGCTGGCGCAGGGGCCGCATGTGGTGCCGGTGCCGGGGACGAAGCGGGAGCGGTGGGCGGCGGAGAATTGCGCGGCGGCCGATGTACTGCTCTCGTCCGAGGACCTCGCGGAGATCGCGGAGCTGCCGTCGGCGCTGGGGTCGTGGGACTGAGGCTGAGGGGGCTGAGGCGGGGGGAGGCTGAGGCCGGGGGCTGGGGTCATGGGACTGAAGCGGCCGAGGGCTGAGGCCGTGGGGCTGCCGTCGGCGCGGGGGCGTGGGTCGTGGGGGGCTGTCAGCGCTGGGGGCGTGGGCGGGCTGTCGGCGCTCGGGGCGTGGGGATGAGGTGCCGCTCGCGGTCGGCCGGGCCGGTCGCCTGCGCGGGCCCGGACCTGGTCCGGGGAGGGGAACCTGGCGCGGGGCAGCGGTGTATAAGAATCAGTGCCGTGCCGCGGCACACGTGCCCATGGAGAGGAATCCGACCGTGCGACGTCCTCGCGTCACCCCCGTTCTCGCCGCCGCTGCCGCCGTGTTGCTCGTGGCGGG
>NZ_BBOX01000329.1 GCF_001553455.1 Streptomyces hygroscopicus subsp. hygroscopicus | reverse complement strand
GCATCACCCGACCGGGCGGCCGTACGTCCACGCCCGCGACGTCGGGAAGCGGGAGCCCCTCCTCGGGCTCACCCTCGCCGACGGAGCCCGCGGCGCCCGCGAAGGGCTCGGTGAAAGTGGTGCGCACGCTCACCACGAAGCTGGACTCCCCCTGGGGGCTCGCGCCGCTGCCCGGCGGGGATCTGCTGGTCTCCTCGCGGGACACCGGGAAGATCTTCAAGATCTCGGCGGACACGGGCCAGAAGACCGAGCTGGGGTCCGTTCCGGGGGTCTCCGCCGGCGGTGAGGGCGGGTTGCTGGGGCTGGCGGTCTCCCCCGACTTCGGCGCGAACCATATGGTCTATGCATATTTCACCACCGATTCGGACAACCGCATCGCCCGGATGATGTACAACGACAAGCGCCCCGAGGGCAATCAGCTGGGCGCTCCGAACACGATCTTCAAGGGCATCCCCAAGGGCGAGCTCCACAACGGCGGCCGGATCGCCTTCGGCCCCGACAAGATGCTCTACGCGGGGACGGGAGAGAGCGGTGACCGGGGGCTCGCCCAGGACAAGGACTCCCTCGGCGGCAAGATCCTGCGGATGACCCCGGACGGCGAGCCCGCGCCCCGCAATCCGGATGCCGAGTCGGCGGTCTACAGCTGGGGTCACCGCAATGTGCAGGGCCTGGCATGGGACGCGGACAAGCGGCTGTGGGCCTCCGAGTTCGGCCAGGACACCTGGGACGAGCTCAATCTGATCGAACCGGGCAAGAACTACGGCTGGCCCAAGGCCGAGGGCAAGGCCGGTGAGAAGGGCTTTGTCGACCCGGTCGAGCAGTGGAAGCCCAAGGATGCCTCGCCGAGCGGAATCGCCTACGCCGAGGGATCGATCTGGATGGCGGGGCTGCGCGGTGAGCGGCTGTGGCGCATTCCGCTGAAGGGCGACAAGTCGGCGGGGAAGCCACAGGCGTTCCTGGACGGGAAGTACGGGCGGCTGCGGAGTGTGGTGGCGGCGGACGACGGGGGGCTGTGGCTGACGACGAGCAACACCGACGGGCGGCGGAGGCCGGGCGGGCAGGACGACCGGATCCTGCGGCTGGAGGTCCGCTGAGGGAGCCGAGGAAGGAGGCGAACGAGGACGGCTGACCAGAGGCGGCTGACGAGGCAGCGCCTGATGAGGGGGCGGCTGATGAGGGGCTGATGAGGGATGGCTGATCAGAGGCATCTGATGAGGGGGTGGCTGATCAGGGGCGGCTGATCAGGGGCGGCGAACCGGTCGAGCATGCCGCCGAGTTCGCCGGACATGTCGCGGCGTGCCCGTTCTGTGCGAGGTCTGCCTACACTGGCAGCACCCACACGCCTACGGGGGTCGTCATGTTCAACCTCATCGAGGAACTGTTCGCGCCCGGCCGCAAGCACACCGAGGAAGAGCGCAACCGACTGGAGTTGACGTTGAACGAGACGGGCAGCAACGACCCGGGGAAGGGCCCTATAGACCTTGACTCCGGCCACGTGGTGATCCGGCCCCGCGAAGGCGGCTGACCGGGCGAGCGTCGGCCCGACGGCTCTCTGGTCACGGGTTCCGGGTTCTCGGGCCTTGAGCCTTGGGCCTTGAGCCTTGGGCCTTGAGCCTTGGGCCTTGAGCCTTGGGTCTTCGCGAAGGCGGCTGACCGGGCGAGCGTCGGCCCGGCGGCCCTCTGGTCACGGGTTCCGGGTTCTCGGGCCTTGGGTCTTGGGCCTCGGGTCTTCGGAGCTGAGGTGCCCCGGCGGCTCGGGCCACTGGCGGCGCGCGGCGCCTTGGCGGCGGCCCTCGGGACTTCGGCGCCTCGGCGGCCCCTGTGTCTCCGGTCCCTCACTGCGGTGAGGCGCTACAGGCCGGCAGCCCCCACAGCGGCACCCACTCCGCCCACCCCGCGCGGCCCGTCGCCCCCGCGCGGCCCGCCCACTCCTGCCGGACCATCTGCCCCCTCCCGGGCCGCCCGCGCCCGCTGGTCCGGGTCGGCGGTCAGCGAGTCGGTGCGCCGTCGGTCAGGCCGTCCACCAGTCGCAGGCGGTGGGCCACGGCCGCCGCCTCGCCCCGGCCCGAGACGCCCAGCTTGGCCAGGATGTTGGAGACGTGCACGCTGGCCGTCTTGGGTGAGATGAACAGTTGCTCGGCGATCTGGCGATTGCTGCGGCCCGCGGCGACCAGCCGCAGCACGTCCCGCTCCCGGGGCGTCAGCCCCAGCTCCTCGGCCGGATCGGCGGGCCCGGCGGCGGGGGCCGAGAAGCCCGGGGGCGGAGACAGGGCGGGGGTCCCCGCCGTGGGCGCGTCGAGCGCGACGCGGGTGGCGGCGGACGCCAGGGGCAGCCGGGCGCGCCGGGCCAGCAGCTCGATCTCCTCGCGCAGCGGGCGGGCGCCCAGCCGCTGGGCCACGGCGTGGGCCTGGGCGAGCAGTTCGGCGGCGTGTTCGCGATCGGCCTGGGCCGGGGCGCCCCGGCCCGGGGTGAGCAGCGCCTCCGCCCAGCGGTGGCGGACCTGGGCCAGCGGATACGGGCGGTCCAGCGCGGCGAAGGCGGCCGTGGCCTCGGCCCAGAGATCGGGCCGGTCCCGGCCCCCGGCGCGCTCCAGCTCGGCCTGGAGCATCGCCGCGTGGGCCCGCCACACCGGCACGGGCTGCGACACCCGCTTCGCGGCGGCCCGGATCCGGGCGAGCACCTCGCCGCGGCCCGGCTCGGCCGTGGGCAGTCCGCGGGCGGCCGACTCGGCGGCGGCGGCCGCGTACAGCAGCGGCCAGGCGTAGCGCTGCGTCCCGGGCGGGAAGCCCGCCGCCAGGACCTGCTCCAGCACGGCCCGGACGTCCAGGATCCGGCCGCGCGCCGCCGCCAGTTCGATGGCGTGCCCCGCGACCTGGAGGGTGTACTGCGGTTCGGTGTTGTGGTCGCCGTAGTGCTCACGGGCGGCGGCCAGCTCGCGCTCCGCCGTGTCCCACTCGCCGCGCACCAGCGCGAGCTTGACGAGCCGGTTGGAGGCGGTGCCGCGCGGCTTGGTGCCGAGGGCGAGCCGCCGGGTCTTCAGGGCCGCCGCCTCGGCCTCGTCCAGGCGGCCCAGGGAGAACAGCGACTCGGACAGATTGCCGTACACCCAGGACCGGGAGTCCACCAGACCGACGCGGTCCAGGATCCGGGCGCCCTCCTCGGCGGTCTCCACCGCCTCGGCCGACCGGCCGACCCCCTCCAGCGCCGAGGCCAGATTGACGTAGCACCGCCCCAGGACGCTGATGTCGCCGAGGGCCACGGCCTGGGCGCAGACCTCGCGCATCTCGGCCAGTCCGCGCTCGGTGTCGCCGGAGTCCCCGGTGAAGTAGGCCAGCGTCAGCCGGGCGTTCAGCTCCGTGCTCTCGGCGCCCACCATCCGGGCCAGCTCCACCGCCCGTTCGGCGGCGGCCAGGCCCTCCGGACCGGGCCGGTGGGTCATCGTCCAGCCCGCCACCTGCGCCATGACCTCGGCGTGCACGGGGGACGGCGGCAGACCGCGCACCAGCTCCTGGGCGCGCCTCAGCTCCTCCCAGCCGTCGCCGCGCGCCAGGCCCTCCATCAGCTTGGACCTCTGGGTCCAGAACCAGGCGGCCCGCAGCGGGTCGTCCCCGGCTCCGTCCAGCGCCCCCAGCGCCCGCTTGCTGACGGCCAGCGCCCGCTCCCGCTGCCCGGACAGCTGCGCGGCCACCACCACCTCGGCGAGCAGGTCGAGTCGGCGCAGCGCCTGGTCCTCACAGCCGCAGGCGGGGTACCCCTCCGCGTAGTCCAGGGGGCGCTGCGCCTCCCGTATCTCCTCGGGGGCTTCCTCCCACAGCTCCATGGCCCGCTCCAGCAGCCGCAGCTGCTCCGCGTGGGCGTACCGCCGCCGCGCCTCGACGGACGCCCGGAGCACGGCGGGCAGGGCCTTGGCGGGGTCGTGGGCGTGGTACCAGTAGCTGGCCAGCCGGGCGGCCCGCTCATCGGCCCGCACCAGCGCGGGCTCGGCCTCCAGGGCTTCGGCGAAGCGCCGGTTGATCCGGGAGCGCTCACCGGGCAGCAGATCGTCGCGCACGGCCTCGCGCACCAGCGAATGCCGGAAGCGGTAACCGCTGTCGTCGGACGTAGGGCGCAGGATGTTGGCGCCCACGGCGGAGCGCAGGGCGTCGATCAGCTCGTCCTCGCCGAGCCGGGCGACCGCGTGCAGCAGTGCGTACTCCACCGAGGAGCCGCCCTCGGCGAGGAGCCGCACCACCCGCTGGGCCTCCTCGGGCAGCGCTTCGACCCGCACCAGCAGCAGATCGCGCAGCGATTCGCTGAGCCCGGTGCTGCACCCCTCGTTGAGGCAACGGGCGATCTCCTCGACGAAGAAGGCGTTGCCGTCGCTGCGCTTGAAGATCCGGTCGACCAGGTCGCGCTCGGGCTCGGCGCCGTTGATCCCGGTGAGCTGGGCGTGCACCTCGCCCCGGGTGAAGCGGCCGAGCTCGACGCGCCGCACCTCGCGCATCCGGTCCGCCTCGGCGAGGAAGGGGCGCAGCGGATGGCGGCGGTGGATGTCGTCGGAGCGGTAGGTGGCCACGACCAGCAGCCGGGCGCTGAGCAGCGACCGGAAGAGGTAGCCGAGCAGTTCGCGGGTGGAGCGGTCGGCCCAGTGCAGGTCCTCGATGGCGACGACGAGGGTGCGCTCCGCGGCCAGCCGCTCCAGCAGCCGGACGGTGAGCTCGAAGAGCCGGGCCCGGGCGTCCTCGTCGTGGGAAGCGCGGGCGGTCTCGCCCAACTCGGGCAGCAGCCGGGCCAGTTCGCCCTCCTGCCCGGCGGCGGCCCCGTCCAGTTCGGCGCCGAGCTTGCGGCGCAGTGAGCGCAGCACGGTGGACACGGGCGCGAACGGCAGCCCGTCGGCGCCGATTTCCACACAGCCGCCGACCGCCACGACGGCCCCCGCGGCCACGGCCGAGGCCAGGAACTCGTCGATGAGCCGGGTCTTGCCGACCCCCGCCTCCCCGCCCACCAGCAGCACCTGGGGCTCGCCCGCGGTGGCGCGGGTGAGCGCGTCCCCGAGGGCGGCCAGTTCCTCGGCGCGGCCGACGAACACCGGGCTGACAGACGTGTTGTGCACGTCGTCGAGCATGTCACAGGGCACTGACACCGCGGCACCGGCTTTTCGGGCCCCTGCCTCCCCGGTGCCGCCGGTCCCGGCGCCGGCCGCGCCCTCGGCGTCCACCCCCGCGGGGCCCGCCCCCTCGGCGCCCGCTTGCCCAGCCGCCGCCCTGACGGCACCCGCATCCTCAGCCGCCGCCCTTACGGTGCCCGTCTTCGCGGCGCCCGCCCTTACGGCGTCCATGATGAGCGGCACGGTCCGGGCGCCGTCAGGCCGCCGTGCGGTACGACCCCGGTGAGCGGTGGCCCCGCCACCGCCGGACCGGTCTCACCCGCCCTCCGGGCGCGGGCTCCGCCGGCCGGCCGCCGGGGGCCCGCGCCGCCTCCCGGGCCAGCCGGTAGGCGGCGGCCTCGCGCAGCAGCCCGGACTCGCGGATGCGGTGCAACTCGTGGTGCAACATGGCGTTCTCCCTGGTGACGAGGGTTCCGTGGAATGCGTCCACTCTCGTCGCCCAGCAGGGCCCGGCGCATCGGGAGGCTGCCGGATCTTCGCTCCGCCGAGGGCCTCAGGCGCCGTGAGCCGCAGGGCTGAGGAACCCCGAGGAGCCCCGGGGAGGGTCCTTAGGGCACCGATGACCGTGCCGTAGATGACCGTGCCGTATCGGCCCCGGGCGCCGTGCCAGACACCGTGCCGGGCTCCGTCCCGGCCGCCGTGCCAGACACCGACCCGGGCGCCGACCCGGGCGCCGTGGCCACCATCCCGGCCGCCGCACCGGCCGCGGCCTGTCGCGACAGCGGCTGCGGCTGCGGCTGCGGCAACGGCACCGGCCCCCGCACTCGCTCCGGCACCGTCCCGGACGGCGCGGGGTCCCCGGACGGCGCGGGCTCGCCCCCGTCCGGTCCGGACGCCGCCCCCTCCCCGTCGTCCTCCGCCTCGACGGTGATCCTCGGCAGCAGCCGCTCCAGCCGGCCCGGCAGCCACCAGTTGGCGCCGCCGAGCAGATGCATCAGCGCGGGCACCAGCAGCGTGCGGAGGACGAAGGCGTCCAGGGCGACCGCGGCCGCCAGCCCGATGCCGAACATCGCGATGATGCGGTCGCCGCTGAGCACGAACGCCGAGAAGACCGCGATCATGATGACGGCCGCGGAGTTGATGACCCGGCTGGTCTCGGCGAGTCCCACCCGGACCGCGGTGCGGTTGTCCCGGGTGCGCCGCCATTCCTCGTACATCCGGCTGACCAGGAAGACCTGGTAGTCCATGGAGAGCCCGAAGAGCACCGACACCATGATCACCGGCAGGAAGGGCTCGATCGGGCCCGCCCGGCCCAGTCCCAGCGCTTCGCTCCCCCAGCCCCATTGGAAGATCGCCACCACCACGCCGAAGGACGACGCGACGGCGGCCACGTTCATGACCGCCGCCTTGACGGGGATGCCGATGCTGCGGAACGCGAGCAGCAGCAGCGCCGAGCCCAGCGCCACCACCACCCCCACGAAGAGCGGCAGTTTGCTCACGATCACCGCGGCGAAGTCGTCATAGCCCGCGGTCACCCCGCCGACGTACACCCGCAGCGAGGTGCCCTCCTCGGCCCGGGGCAGCACTTCGGCACGCAGCCGTTCGACGAGGTCGGAGGTGGCCCGGGACTGCGGTGCGGTCTCGGGGACGACCGTGATCACGCCGGTGTCGCCGCCCCGGCTCAGCTCCGCGGCGCTCACCGAGGCGACCCCGTCGACGCCGCGCAGGGTCTCGGGCAGTGCGGTGAAGGCCGTACGGTCGTCGGCGCCGTCGATGCCGCCCATGAGCGTCAACGGTCCGTTGAAACCCGGTCCGAACCCCTCGGCCAGCAGGTCGTACGCCCGTCGCGTGGTCGAGTCCGAGGGGCTGTTGCCCTGGTCAGAGGTGCCCAGGCGGAGCGAGAGGGTGGGCAGTGCGAGCACCGCGATGAGGGCGACCGCGACCGCCGCCAGCAGCTTGGGCCGGCGTTCGACGCAGACCGCCCAGCGGGCGCACAGGCCCTTGGCGGTCATGGCCTCCGGCCCCCGCTCGGCCAGCCGTCGGCGCTCCCGCCGGCTCAGAGCCCGCATGCCGATCAGGCCGAGCAGCGCGGGCAGCAGGGTGAGCGAGGCGGCGACCGTGAGGGCGACGGTGAGCGCCGCCGCGACCGCCACCCCGTTGAGGAACGACAGCCGCAGCACCAGCATGCCGAGGAGCGCGAGACATACGGTCGCCCCGGCGAAGACCACCGCGCGCCCCGAGGTGGCCACCGCGCGCTGGGCGGCCTCTTCGACCGGCAGTCCGCGCCGCAGCCCCCCGCGGTGCCGGGTGACGATGAACAGCGCGTAGTCGATGCCCACCCCGAGGCCGATCAGCATGCCGAGCATGGGGGCGAAGTCGGCGACCGTCATGGCGTGGCCGAGCAGCCCGATGGCCGCGTAGGCGGTGCCCACGCCGATGAGCGCGGTGGCGATCGGCAGCAGCGTCGCCGCGAGCGAGCCGAAGGCGAGGAAGAGGACCACGGCGGCCACGCCGACCCCGATGGCCTCGCTCAGATGGGCGGATCCGGTCCGCTCGGTGAGCCCGGCGCCCGCACCGCCCATCTCGACCTCCAGGCCCGGCGCCCCGGAGGCGGCGGAGCGCACCGTGTCCAGCACCCGGCGCACCTCCGCCTCGCCCAGGTCGGCGGCGGGTTCGCGGAAGACCACGGTGGCGTAGGCGGTGTGCTGGTCGGCGCTGATCCGGCTGGTGTCGCCGGCGCCGTACGGGCCGGTGACGGAGGTGACGCCGGGCAGGTCCGCGACCTGCCGCAGGGCCGTCGCCATCCGCCGTTCGACCCCGGGCGCGTCGACGGTGCCCGCGTCGTCGGCGGTGTGCCAGACGATGGTGTCGCTGTCCCCCGCCCGGTCGGGGAACCGCTGCTCCAGCAGGGCCGAGACCTTGGAGGAGCCGGTGCCGGGGATGTCGTAGTCGTTCGAGTAGGCGGAGCCGGCCATGGCCGCCGCGGCGGCGACCGCGGCGAAGGCGGCCAGCCACACCGCGATGACGGTGGCGCGGCGCCTGAGACACCAGCGGGCGAGTGCGGCCATGGCTGCTTTCCGGATCGGGCGCCGGGGCGGCGTGATGTGTTCTGACGCACTCTGTCAGGCGGAAAAGATCCTTTGTCCCCTTTGTGGGCTTCACCACATGAATGAGCGGGAAGTCGGAGAACATGACTCCCACCGCGTCCCGGGGCCGCCGCCCGCGTATCGGCATCGGCGGTCTGCACATCGAGTCCAGCACCTTCAGCCCGCACCGCGCCGCCTACGACGACTTCCGCGTCACCCGCGGCGCCGAGCTGCTGGACCGCTACCCCTGGGCGCGCCCGGACGGCGATCTGGCCGGACGGGTGGAGTGGGTGCCCGTCCTCCACGCCGTCTCGCCCCCCGGCGGCCCGGTCGAGCGCGGGACCTACGACCGGATCAAGGGCGAGCTGCTCGAGCGGCTGCGGCGGGCCGGGCCGCTGGACGGGCTGGTGTACGACATCCACGGCGCGATGAGCGTGGTCGGTCTGGAGGACGCCGAGGGGGATCTGACCGAGGCCGTACGGGAGGCGGTCGGGCCCCAGGCACTGATCTCCGCCGCGATGGACCCGCACGGCAATGTCTCCCGCCGCCTCGCCGCCCGGCTCGACCTGATCACCGCCCACCGTACGGCCCCGCACGAGGACGCCCGGGAGACGCGGGAGCGCGCCGCCCGCAAGCTGGTGGAGCGTCTGGCCTCCGGCAGGGGTCGCCCGCACCTGGCCTGGGTGCAGGTCCCGGTGCTGCTGCCCGGTGAGCGGACCAGCACCCGCCTGGAGCCCGCCAAGTCGCTGTACGGGCGGCTGGCCGCCGTGGAGGCGATGGACGGTGTCGTGGACGCGGGGATGTGGGCGGGCTACGCATGGGCCGACGAGCCGCGCTGCCGGGCGGCCGTGGTGGTGACCGGCGACGATCCGGTGCTCGCGGTCGAGCAGACCCGTTCCCTGGCCCGCGAGTACTGGGAGATGCGCCGCGACTTCCCGTTCGCCGGCCCCACCGGCGGCGCCGACGAGTGCGTCGCCGAGGCCGTCGCCTCCTCCGCCCGCCCGTTCCTGATCAGCGACTCGGGCGACAACCCCACGGCCGGAGGAGCGGGGGACCTCGCCTTCATGCTCGGGCGGCTGCTGGCGAACGAGGACCTGGCCGCCGGGCGCGCCACCGCCCTGCACCCCGGGATCACCGATCCGGCGGCGGTCGCGGAGTGCTTCGCCGCCGGGCCGGGCGCGACGGTCCGGCTGTCCGTGGGCGGCGGGATCAGCAGGGGGACGGCGGACCACGCCGAGCCCCGTGAGCTGACCGGCGAGGTGGTCGCGCTGCGCCGGGAGGACCCGGTCGGCGGGGACCTCGCGGCGGTGCGGCAGGGAGGCGTCACGGCGGTCCTGGTCAGCCGGCGCAAGCCGTTCCACACCCTGGCCGACTTCGGTGAGCTGGATCCGCGCGGCTACGACCTCGTCGTCGTCAAGACCGGCTGTCCGGAGCCCGAGCTGTACGGCCTGGCCGCGGACTGGCGGCTCGCGCTCACCCCCGGCGCGGTCGACCAGGATCTGACCCGCCTCGGCCACCGGCGCCTCGCGCGGCCGCTGTACCCCTTCGACGACGAGGGGTTCGACGTTCCGCACCTGGAGCCGCTGCTGCTGTGACCGGGCCCCGGCCGAACGACGGCGGCGGGGCGTGCCCCTGGCACACCCCGCCGCCGTACGGACGACCGATCAGCCTTCGACGCCCAGCTTCTCCAGGATCAGCTCACGCACCCGCGCCGCGTCCGCCTGGCCGCGCGTGGCCTTCATGACCGCGCCGACCAGCGCGCCCGCCGCCGCGACCTTGCCGCCGCGGATCTTGTCGGCGATGGCCGCGTTGGCCGCGATCGCCTCGTCCACGGCGGTGCCCAGCGCACCCTCGTCCGAGACGACCTTCAGCCCGCGCTTGGTGACGACCTCGTCCGGGCCGCCCTCGCCCGCGAGGACGCCCTCGATCGTCTGGCGGGCCAGCTTGTCGTTGAGCGAACCCTCCTTGACCAGCGCGCACACCCGGGCGACCTGCGCCGGGGTGATCGGCAGCGCCGCGAGCTCCACGCCGTCCTCGTTGGCGCGGCGGGCCAGCTCGCCCATCCACCACTTACGGGCCTGATCGGCCGGGGCGCCCTCGTCGATGGTGGCGGTGATCAGGTCGATCGCGCCCGCGTTGAGCACCGACTGCATCTCGTGCCGGGACAGGCCCCACTCCTCGCGCAGCCGGTTGCGGCGCACCCGCGGCAGCTCAGGAAGGCCGCCGCGCAGCTCCTCCACCCACGCCCGGGAGGGGGCGACCGGCACCAGGTCCGGCTCGGGGAAGTAGCGGTAGTCCTCGGCCTCCTCCTTGACCCGGCCGGAGGTCGTGGAGCCGTCCTCCTCGTGGAAGTGCCGGGTCTCCTGGATGATCGTGCCGCCGGCGCCGAGCACCGCGGCATGGCGCTGGATCTCGAAGCGCACCGCCCGCTCGACCGACCGCAGCGAGTTGACGTTCTTGGTCTCGGAGCGGGTGCCGAACTTGTCGGCCCCCTGCGGGCGCAGCGACAGGTTCACATCGCAGCGCATCTGGCCCATCTCCATGCGCGCCTCGGAGACCCCGAGCGACTTGATCAGCTCGCGCAGCTCGGTCACGTACGCCTTGGCGACCTCCGGGGCCTTGTCCCCGGCGCCGACGATCGGCTTGGTGACGATCTCGATCAGCGGGATACCGGCCCGGTTGTAGTCCAGGAGGGAGTGCGAGGCACCGTGGATACGGCCGGTCGCACCGCCCACATGGGTGGACTTGCCGGTGTCCTCCTCCATATGGGCCCGCTCGATCTCGACGCGGAAGACCTCCCCGTCGACATCGACGTCCAGATAGCCGTTGTAGGCGATCGGCTCGTCGTACTGCGAGGTCTGGAAGTTCTTCGGCATGTCCGGATAGAAGTAGTTCTTCCGGGCGAAGCGGCACCATTCGGCGATCTCGCAGTTCAGCGCGAGCCCGATCTTGATGGCGGACTCGACGCCGGTCGCGTTGACCACCGGCAGCGAACCGGGCAGGCCGAGACAGGTGGGGCAGGTCTGCGAGTTGGGCTCGGCGCCCAGCGTCGTGGCACACCCGCAGAACATCTTGGTCTTGGTGCCGAGCTCGACGTGCACCTCGAGCCCCATCACGGGGTCGTAGGCGGCGAGGGCGTCCTCGTACGACACCAGTTCAGTGACGGTCACGGAAAAACTAACCTCTCAGTCCGCGAGGACGTCGTCGTCGCCCATGCGCTTGAGCTCGCGGACGAGCAGGGCGACGCCGGTGACGATGGCGGCGGCCGAGACCACCGCGTCGGCCAGCTGCAGCTTGTCGTTCTCGGATCGGGCCTTCTTGGCCTGCTTGGCCACGCTGACCGCGCCGAACAGCGAGGTCGCGATGGACAGGTAGGTGCCCGCCTTGGACTTCTTGAAGCCCTTGGCCTTCTGAATCGCACTCATAGTGACGGTGCCTCCTCAAGCAGCGGGTGGCCCCACTTGGCGGTGAGCGCGGCCTCGACCGCGGCACCGACCCTGTAGAGCCGGTCGTCGGCCATGGCGGGGGCGACGATCTGCAGTCCGACGGGCAGACCATCCTCCGGCGCCAGACCGCAGGGCAGTGACATGGCCGCGTTCCCCGCCAGGTTCGAGGGAATCGTGCAGAGGTCGGCCAGATACATCGCCATCGGATCGTCGGCACGCTCGCCGATCGGGAAGGCGGTGGTCGGGGTGGTCGGCGAGACCACCACATCGACCTGCTCGAACGCCTTGTCGAAGTCCCGCTTGATCAGGGTGCGGACCTTCTGCGCGGAGCCGTAGTACGCGTCGTAGTAGCCGGAGCTGAGCGCGTAGGTGCCGAGCATGATCCGGCGCTTGACCTCCGGGCCGAAGCCCTCCGCGCGGGTCAGCGCGGTGACGTCCTCCGCGGACCTCGTGCCGTCGTCGCCCACCCGCAGGCCGTAGCGCATCGCGTCGAAGCGGGCCAGGTTGGACGAGCACTCGGACGGCGCGATCAGGTAGTACGCGGCCAGCGCCTTGTCGAAGGACGGGCAGGACAGCTCCACGACCTCGGCGCCCAGCTCCCGCAGCAGCTCAACGGACTCGTTGAAGCGCTGCATGACACCGGCCTGGTAGCCCTCGCCCGCGAACTCCTTGACGACGCCGACGCGCATGCCCCGCACATCGCCGTTGCGGGCCGCCTCGACGACCGCCGGGACCGGCTGGTCGATGGAGGTCGAGTCCAGCGGGTCGTGCCCGGCGATGGCCTCGTGCAGCAGCGCCGCGTCCAGCACGGTGCGGGCGCACGGGCCGCCCTGGTCGAGCGAGGAGGAGAAGGCCACCATGCCGTAGCGGGAGACCGCGCCGTACGTCGGCTTGACCCCGACGGTGCCGGTGACGGCGGCCGGCTGGCGGATCGAGCCACCGGTGTCGGTGCCGATGGCGAGCGGGGCCTGGAAGGAGGCCAGCGCGGCGGAGGAACCGCCACCGGAGCCGCCGGGGATGCGGGTGAGGTCCCAGGGGTTCCCGGTGGGCCCGAAGGCGCTGTTCTCGGTCGAGGACCCCATGGCGAACTCGTCCATGTTGGTCTTGCCGAGGACGACCACGTCCGCGTCGCGCAGCCGCTGGGTGAGCGTCGCGTCGTACGGCGGGATCCACCCCTCGAGGATCTTGGAACCGACCGTGGTCGGCATCCCCTTGGTGGTGAAGATGTCCTTGAGCGCGAGCGGGACACCGGCCAGCGGGCCCAGCTCCTCGCCGCGCTCCCGCTTCTCGTCGACGGCGCGCGCCTGGGCGAGCGCCCCCTCGCGGTCCACGTGCAGGAAGGCGTGCACCTTCTCGTCGACGGCCTCGATACGGGCCAGGTGCGCCTCGGTCACCTCGACGGCGGTGACCTCGCCGGAGGCGATCCTGGCGGCGGTGTCGGCCGCGGTGAGCCTGGTCAGATCGGTCACGGTGGTCACTCCTCCCCCAGGATCTGCGGCACCTTGAAACGCTGCTGCTCCTGGGCCGGGGCGCAGGCCAGCGCCTCCTGCGGGGTCAGGGACGGACGGACCTCGTCCGGGCGCATGACGTTGGTCAGCGGCAGCGGGTGAGAGGTCGGCGGTACGTCTTGGTCGGCGACCTCGGAGACGCGGGCGACCGCGCCGATGATGTCGTCCAGCTGTCCGGCGAAGTGGTCGAGCTCTTCGGCCTTCAGCTCCAGACGCGCCAGCCGGGCGAGGTGGGCGACCTCCTCGCGCGTGATGCCAGGCATGCAGCGATCCTCAGCTTGAGTGTGGAGTATTTCGGGCCCAATCCTATGGCTCCCGTCGCACAGGGCGCGAAAGGCTTTGGCGCACCCGCGTTGTGGGCAAGCGTTCGGCGGTGGCCGAACGGGTGGCCGGAAGGCCGAGCAGAACGGGCGGGCGAAAGGCTGAGCAGAACGGGCGACCCGGAGGCTGGGCGGAACAGGTGGCCGGAAGGCCGAGCAGAACGGGTGGGCGAAAGGCTGGGCGGAACAGGTGGCCGGAAGGCCGAGCGGAACGGGCGACCCGAAGACCGAGCAGAACGGGTGGCCGGAAGACCGAGCAGAACAGGCGACCCGAAGACCGAGCAGAACAGGCGGCCGGAACGGGCGGGCCCCACGCCGCCCACCGGCCGCGTCCGGCGGCGCGGCGCCAAGCCCCGGCACCGGGGCCGCAGCGGCAGCACCTGGGCCGCAGCGGCGGCACCGCGACCGCGGCCCGGCTACGTCACGGGCTGGTCC
>NZ_BBOX01000328.1 GCF_001553455.1 Streptomyces hygroscopicus subsp. hygroscopicus | reverse complement strand
CGCGAGGGCACCGGGCCCGCTGCGCGTCCCGGATCGGAAGCGTGCCTCGCTTCCGCGCGGCCCGGCTCTGCGGCGCGGCCCGCTTCCCGCGCGTCCCACCGTGCCCCGCTCCGGCGAGGGCCGCCGTGCGGCCGCGCCGGAGCAGAAGTGGCCGCACGGAGCCCGGAGCCGGGCCCCGGGGCCCGGAACAAGGCCCGGAGCCATACCCGCAACGGGTCCCGAGCGAGGACCGGAAGCGGAGCACGTGCCCGGGAAAGGCCCGGAGCCGGGCCCGGAGCGGAGCACGCGCCCGCCACGGGGGCCCAAGAGCCCGCACCGGAGCCGCGACACCCGGCACGGAGCCCCGACACCCAGAACAGGGCCCCGACACCCCCAACGGGCCCCCAACGCCCGGAACGGGCCCGGCCGCTTGCCAAAACCCTTGACACGGCATCAGCACCCCCATACCTTCCACGCAACCGCTTCCGAGAATTATCGGGCTACTTCCGGAAGGCACACGATGCGCATACCTCGGTCAAGGTCCACCCTTCGTGCGTCCACCCTGGCGGCGGCCGTGCTGCTGGTCGGCACGGCGCTCGCCGGCTGCGGAAGCGGCGGCCCCGGAGGGGCGGGCGACGACTCCCTCGACGTCTGGGTCTACCAGGACGCCTCGACCAAGGTGCAGCGCGAGGTCGTCAAGCGGTTCAACAAGACCTCCGACGTCAAGGTGAAGCTCACCCAGGTGCCCGGTGACGGATACTCGGACAAGATGCGCACCTCGATGGGCACGCCCAACGCACCGGACATCTTCTTCAACTGGGGCGGCGGCAGCATCAGCGACTTCGTCAAGAAGGGCATGCTGCTCGACCTGGACCCGGCCATGGCCGAGGACCCGGAGCTGAAGAAGGCGTTCATCCCCACGATCCTCGACGCGGGCGCGATCGACGGAAAGCACTACGGCATCCCCATGCGCGGGATGCAGCCGGTGATCCTCTTCTACAACAAGGACGTCTTCGCGGACGCCGGGGCTAAGCCCCCGAAGTCCTGGGACGATCTGCTGAAGCTCATCGACACCTTCAAGAGCGCGGGCGTCACCCCGTTCGCCCTGGCCGGTACCGATGCCTGGACCGAGCAGATGTGGGTGGAGTACCTGGTGGACCGCTACGGCGGGGCCGGGGTGTTCCAGAAGGTCCGCAGCCGGGGGATGGCGGCCTGGGACGACCCGGCGGTGCTCAAGACCGCGCGGACCATCAGGGACCTGGTCGGCCGGGGCGCGTTCGGCAAGAACTACAAGTCGGTCAACTACACCGCCGACGGGGCCTCCACGCTCTTCGCCAAGGGCAAGGCGGCCATGCATCTGATGGGAAGCTGGGAGTACGCCAACCAGAAGGCCAACCAGCCCGCGTTCGCCAAGTCGGCGCTGGGCTGGACCACCTTCCCGGCGGTCCCCGGCGGCAGCGGTGACCCCAAGAGCGTCGTCGGCAACCCGACCAACTACTGGTCGGTCAACGCCAAGGTCAAGGGCGAGAAGCGGAAGGCCGCGCTGGAATTCGTGAAGTTCGCGGCGGGGCAGGACTACTCCAAGGACCTCATCGCCAACGGTGACATTCCCGCCACCTCCGACGCCGCCTCCCTGCTCGGCGGGCACGAGAACCCCGGCTACGCGCGGTTCCAGTACCAACTGGTCAAGCGGGCACCCGACTTCACGCTCTCCTGGGACCAGGCGCTGCCCGCCAAGTACACCCCGCCGCTGTACACCGCCATCCAGAAGCTGTTCAACGGACAGCTCGACCCGGACGGGTTCGTCGACGCCCTGAAGGGCATGTGATGGCGTACGCCGCGACGCGCGAGCGGCACCGGAGCACCGGCCGGCCGGGGGTCGGCCGGCCCGGCGTCCTCTGGGCCCTTCCCGGTGCGCTGTTCTTCGTCTTCTTCGCCGTGGCGCCGATGGTCCTGGTCGGCGTGCTCGCCTTCACCGACTGGGACGGCATCGGCACCCCGAGCTGGACCGGGATGAGCAACTGGTCCCGGCTGTGGGACGATCCGGAAACCCACCAGGCCATCTGGCTCAGTCTGGTGCTGACCGTGCTGACCTGGGTCTTCCAGACCCCGCTGGCGCTGCTGCTGGGCGTGTGGGCGGCCGGGCGGCAGCGCAACCGGGCGGTGCTGTCGGCGATCTTCTTCCTGCCGCTGCTGGGCTCGTCCGTGGCGCTCGCGCTGGTCTGGAAGTCGCTGCTGGACCCCAACTTCGGTCTGATCGCCGACATCGGGCCCGCCCTGGGCTTCGCGGACGGCGATCTGCTCGGCAGCTCCAAGGGCGCCTTCGGGGCGGTCCTCTTCGTCACCGGCTGGCAGTTCATCCCGCTGCACACGCTGATCTACCAGGGCGGCGCCCGGGCCATCCCGCGCTCGCTCTACGACGCGGCGGCGATCGACGGCGCCGGCACCGTACGGCAGTTCTTCTCGATCACCCTGCCCCAGCTGCGCAACACCATCGTCACCTCCTCGGTGATCATGGTGGTGGGCGCGCTCACCTTCTTCGACACCGTCCTGATCCTCACCAAGGGCGGTCCGGGCACGGACACCACGATCGTGCCGTACCTGATGTACAAGAACGGGTTCCAGGCGTTCGACCTCGGCTACGCCAGCGCGGTCGCCACCATCCTCGTCGTCGTCGCCACCACCGTCTCGCTGCTGCTGGTGCGGCTCACCGGCTTCGCCGCGATGCGCAGTACCCGGGAGGGGATGTGACCGACGTGCTGCACGACCACCCCCAAGACGGCGTCCGTACGCCGAACAGGACCCCGGCGGCCCCTCGCCCCCGCCGCCGCCGGGGTCTGCCCCGCCCGCCGCGCCGCCCGAGGGGTGGTCTGCGGACCCCCAACTACCCGGCCGGGTTCGGCTCCCTGATCTGGCTGGGCATCGTCGGAGTGCCGCTGTACGTCCTGGTGGCCGCCACCTTCCAGACCCGCGACGGCTATATCGACGACGGGCCGCTGGCCCTGCCCGACCATCCCACGCTGGCCAACTACCGGCGGGTGCTGGAGTCCGACTTCCTCTCCTACCTCCTCAACACCGCGCTGGTCACGGCCGTGTGCGCGGCGATCGTGATCACGCTGTCGGTGACCGTGGGCTACACCGTCGTACGCGCCCGCGGCCGGGCCTCCCGCCGGATCTTCCAGATCTTCCTGCTGGGGCTGGCGATCCCCGCGCAGGCGGTGGTGATCCCGGTCTATCTGGTGATCACCAAACTGCATCTGTACGACACCCTGCTCGCGGTGATCCTGCCGACCGCCGCCTTCTCCCTCCCGGTCAGCGTGCTCGTCCTGGTCGGCACGATGCGCGACATCGACGAGGAGCTGTACGAGTCGATGGCGCTGGACGGGGCGAGCCCGACCCGGGTGCTGCTCCAGCTCGTCGTGCCGCTGTCGCGGTCCGGGATCTCCACGGTCGGGGTGATGTCGGCGCTGAACGCCTGGAACGGCTTCCTCTTCCCGCTGCTGCTCACCCAGTCCAAGAGCAACCGGCTGCTGACCCTGGGGCTGTACGACTACGTGGGCGAGTTCCGGGTGGACACCCCGGCACTGCTCACCGCGGTGGTGCTCTCCATCGTCCCGATCTTCCTGGTTTACCTCTTCGCCCGCCGTCAGCTGATCAACGGGCTGATGGGTGTGGGCGGCAAATAGGCCGCCCCGAACGGCACACAGGCCGCGCCCCACACAGACCGCCCGCCCCGCACACAGGCCGTCCCGAACGGCACATAAGTCGCCTCGAACGGCACACAGGCCGTCCCCCTCGCCGCCCCGTCCTTCCTCTCCCGACAAGGAGCTTCATGCCTCAGCCCTGGCAGGACACCTCCCTCTCCGCCGAGGACCGCGCGGCGGCCCTGCTCTCCTCGATGACGCTGGAGGAGAAGCTCGCCCAGCTCTCCAGCGTCTGGCCGGGTTCCGAGACCGGGGAGGGCGAGGACGTCGCCCCGCTCCAGCACGAGCTGTCCGAGGCCGTGGACCTGGACGGCCTCCTCCCCCATGGCATCGGCCAGCTGACCCGCCCCTTCGGCACCTCCCCCGTCGAACCGGCCGAGGGCGCCGCGGCGCTGGCCCGCCTGCAGACCCGGATCGCCGCCGGGAACCGCTTCGGAATCCCGGCCCTCGCCCATGAGGAGTGCCTGACCGGCGTCTTCGCCTGGCGCGCCACCGTCTTCCCCACCCCGCTCGCCTGGGGTGCGTCCTTCGACCCGGCGCTGGTGGGGCGGGCCGCCGAGCTGATCGGCGGTTCGCTCGCGTCGGCCGGGATCCACCAGGGGCTGGCCCCGGTGCTGGACGTGGTGCGGGACCCGCGCTGGGGCCGTACGGAGGAGTCCATCGGCGAGGACCCGTACCTGGTCGGGACCATCGGCACCGCGTACGTCCGGGGCCTGGAGTCCACCGGGATCGTCGCCACGCTCAAGCATTTCGCGGGCTACTCCGCCTCCCGGGGCGGCCGCAATCACGCGCCGGTGTCCATCGGCCCGCGTGAGCTCGCCGATGTCGTCCTGCCGCCCTTCGAGATGGCGGTGCGGGACGGGGGCGCGCGGTCGGTCATGCACGCCTACAACGACATCGACGGGGTGCCCTCGGCCGCCAACCCCTGGCTGCTGACCGAGCTGCTCCGCGACACCTGGGGTTTCACCGGCACCGTCGTGGCCGACTACTTCGGGGTCTCGTTCCTGGAGCTGGCCCACCGGGTCGCCAGCACGCGGGGCGGCGCGGCCGGGCTCGCCCTGGCGGCCGGGGTGGACGTGGAGCTGCCCTCGGTGCGCTGCTTCGGCACCCCGCTGCGGGACGCGGTGCGGGCCGGGGAGGTGGACGAGTCGCTGGTGGACCGGGCGGCGCTGCGGGTGCTGCGGCAGAAGTGCGAACTGGGGCTGCTGGACCCGGACTGGTCGGCGACCCCGCCGGCGCTCGCCGGAACGGCGGACTCCGTCGACTTCGATCCGCCCGCGATGCGGGCCGTGGCGCGGGAGCTGGCCGAGGAGTCGGTGGTGCTGCTCGCCGACGACGGCGGTGTGCTGCCGCTCGCGCCGGACGCCCGGATCGCGGTGGTCGGCCCGCTCGCCGACGACCCGGCCGCCATGCTCGGCTGCTACACCTTCCCCCGCCATGTGGGCGTGGAACACCCCGAACTGCCCCTGGGCGTCGAGGTGCCGACCCTGTTCGCCGCGCTGCGCGGCGAACTGCCCGGTGCCCGGATCACCCACGCCGAGGGGTGCGCCGCGCCCGGCCCGGCCGGGTCCGCCGGGGACGCGGGGGGAGCGGTCTCGGCCGGTGCGGCGGCGCTCACCGCCGAGAGCCGGCTGGCGCAGGCGGCCAGGACGGCGGCGGACGCGGATGTGTGCGTCGCCGTGCTGGGCGACCGCTCGGGCCTGTTCGGCCGGGGCACCTCGGGCGAGGGCTGTGACGCGGACGACCTCGAACTCCCCGGTGACCAGGGCGCGTTGCTGGACACCCTGCTGGCCACCGGCACCCCGGTGGTGCTGGTGCTGTTCACCGGCCGCCCGTACGCCCTCGGCCGCTGGGCGGGGCTGCTGGCCGCCGCCGTGCAGGCGTTCTTCCCCGGTGAGGAGGGCGGCCCGGCGGTCGCCGGGGTGCTGAGCGGACGCGTCAACCCCTCGGGCCGGCTGCCGGTGAGCGTGCCCTACGCGCCCGGCGGCCAGCCCTGGACGTACGCACAGCCGCCGCTCGGGCTGCGGGGCGACGCCAGCTCGATCGACCCGACCCCGCTGTTCGCCTTCGGCCACGGGCTGTCCTACACCACGTTCGCCTGGGAGCGCCCGGAGGCCGACGCCGCCGACATCCCCACCGACGGGGAGACCACGGTCCGGCTGACCGTGCGCAACACCGGTGACCGCGCCGGGACCGAGGTCGTGCAGCTCTACCTCCACGATCCGGTGGCCCGGATCGCCCGCCCGGTGTCCCGCCTGATCGGCTACGCACGGGTGCCGCTGCGGCCGGGCGAGTCCGCCGAGGTCCACTTCACCTTCCACGCCGACCTCGCCTCGTATCCGCTCCGGGCCGACGGCACGAGGGTGGTGGAACCCGGCGCCCTGGAACTGCGGCTGGCCTCCTCCAGCGCCGACTCGGACGTACGGCACACCATCCCGCTGGCGCTGACCGGCCCCGAGCGCACGGTGGACCACCGGCGGCGCCTGGTGTGCGAGGCGCGAGTGAAATAACCGCACGACGAAACAGCCC
>NZ_BBOX01000327.1 GCF_001553455.1 Streptomyces hygroscopicus subsp. hygroscopicus | reverse complement strand
TTCAGGCCGGTCCCTGGCCCCTCTCCACCAGCGCCCAGGCATGGGCGAACAGCTCGGGGAGGGTGCGGGTGGGCAGCGGGAGGGGGTTCTCCAGCCGCCGGTTGTAGGAGCGCCGCAGCCCGATCAGCTCCGCCTTCCACGCCTCCATGGGCTGGTAGGGCTTCTTGGCGTGGATCCACTCGCCCGGCAGGAAGACCTTGCGGCCCGCCCGGGGGCGCTTGTCCTCGGCGACGAGGCCGCGCTCGACCAGGACCCCGGCCGCCTTCTGGTGCCGGGGGGCCTGCCACCCGTTCCAGGTGCGGACGTTGCGGTCGGTGGGCGCGGGCAGGGCGAGCAGCTGGAGGTAGAGCGCCGCCGCGTCCTCCTCCACGCCGAGCGTCCCGGCGACCCGCGCCACCACCTCGGGCGCGGAGGCCGCCGGGTTCGACTCGTAGGCCCCGGCCGGCAGCCCGGCGCTCTCGATCCGCTCGACGATCCGCGCGCAGGCGGGGCCGCGCAGCCACTCGACGAGCGGCAGGTCCTGCCGGTGGAAGCCGGAGGTGGCCGCCGCCAGGGTCCGGGAGCGCTCGTCGTCGCCGTAGAAGGCGGGGCGGAAGTACAGCTTGGGAGGCGGCTGGTGCCCCTTGCGGTCGACCGCGCCGTCGGTGACGACGGTGAGCCCGTCGTCGATGCTCGCCACATCCAGCCGCTCCGGGCCCGCGTACGGCCGGAAGCCGAACCGGTCGTGCAGATCGGCGACCGTGCGCCCGGAGCCGGCGGCCGGGTTCCCGGCGCGCAGCAGCAGCCCCGGGTGGTCCAGGCGCTCGAGCAGCAGCCGCACCAGGCCGGGCAGCCCCTCGCGGACCGGGTCACCGGCGGGCAGCTCGGCATAGACCCAGCCCAGATGCGGCACGACGGTGTGCAGGCGGTCCTCGAACCGCACGATGTCCCACTGGGCGTCGGTGACCAGCGGGCCGTACTCGCTGTTCTTGATCCAGGTGTCGAGGGGGGCGCTGAGCCCGGGTTCGGCGGCCGGGTTGGTGAACGCCGCGCAGAAGTCGGCCGCCGACAGGCGGAGCAGCTGTAGCCCGACGACCGCGTTGAGCGTGCGCGCCGGCACCACGACCCGCCGGCCGCGCAACGCCCGCCACGCCTCGGCGATCCGCTCCGCCACACCGCGCATCCCGTCCGGCTCCCACAGCTCGGCCGGGTCCTCGGGCAGCACCTCCGCCAGCAGTTCCAGCCGCTGCAGCGCGGTCAGCCGGGCCAGCTCGGACGCGCCGTCCTCGGCCTCGGCCACCTTGAGCCGCAGCACCTCCCGCTCGTGCTCGTCCAGGAACGGGACGTAGGACCGCTCCAGCAGCCCGGCCAGCGCGAGGGATGCCGCCGCGCGCCCCATCCCCGTGCCCTCGCACAGCAGGGCCACGGCCTGGGGGTCCCACGGCATCGGGCCGCGCTCCCGGACCAGGCTCGTCAGCCGTCGCAGCTGCTCCGCGCTCCCCCAGCCGCGCGGCACCTCGGCGACCTCCTGGATCTTCCCCAGGCCCGGCGGATCCGCGTCCCCCCGCCGCAGGTCGACGAATGTGCGCCGCCCCGCACGGCTCCACCCCACGCTGACCGCCGCCCCGCGCCCGTCCCGCACCGAGAGCCGCTCGGTGACCACGGTCCCGGTGCGCAACCGGGCCTCCGGATCGGCGAACGGGCTCTCCGCCCACATCTCCAGCAGCGCCAGCAGCCGCTCCCGCCGCTCCGGACGCGTGGACGGCGCGGCGGCCCGGAGCGCCACGGCCCCGATCCGCCCGATGAACCGCACCCACGACCCTTCCCCGGCGATCCCGGGCCCGTCCTCGCCCTCGGGGCCCGGCGGATCCCACGTCCCGGTCAGGAACCTCCCGGTCCGCTCGATGGCCCCCAACGCGCCGGGCCGCCACATGCCCGTACCGTCGATGAGCCCGCCCAGCGCGGGCACCACGCCGTGGTCGTCCAGAGCCGCCCACGTGTCGGTCGTCTCCGCGCCCGTCATCTCCGTCATCATCTGCGTCATCGGCCCTCCCCCGTCGAATACGTCACGCGGAGATCTTCCCTCATGGGTCCGACAGCGAGCCTCGCCCGGCTCGTTCGTCTGCGGCGCCGTCTCGCGCCTTCGGCGCAGGTGAGCAACGGGGCAGGGGGTGCCCGGCCCGGCCCTCGCCGCCGGGCGGCGGGCCGGTGGCAGCGGGTCCCGGTGGCGGCACCTGTATTCCGGGGCGCGGGCCGGCGCCGGGCTGCCGGAGGTCGGGTACCCCTCTGGAAAACGTTTGACAAATTAGTTGCGTCAGATCAAGCGTCTTTTAGAGGGGGTGGGGGAGGGGCGGCCTGCCCGCAGTCCGGCGGGGCCCCGGCCGCCGAGTACGGAAGCCGCCCTCGGCGCCGCGGACCGGCGCCCGGCCGGCGGCGCCGACGCCCGACCCCCCNCCCGCCCGCCGTACGCGTCACGACCGCCGACGGCGTACGCGTACGGAAGAACCGTCGACCCACCGGACCGACCG
>NZ_BBOX01000326.1 GCF_001553455.1 Streptomyces hygroscopicus subsp. hygroscopicus | reverse complement strand
CGACCGAGCCGAGCAACCCAGCGGGCGCGGCACCGGGGCGGCGGCGACAGCAACTCGGCGGCGACAGCGGTGTCCTATCCGCGTACCGCGGCGACCGCCTCGTCGAAGGCCCGTTCCATATCGACGGTGCCGCCGCTGCGCACCCAGGTCTCCGTGGCGACTTCGGAGCAGGCCAAGGCGCAGGCGGCGAGCGCGTGGGCCCGTACCTGGGTCATGAGGTCCTCGGCGGCCCCCAGTCGTCTGGCGATGTCCGGCACGAGCAGTTCGGTCCACTGCTGCCGCTTCTCCAACTGGCGCGCCCGGAGGGAGGGCGACGCGTGGAGCATGCTGGTGATCTTGAGGAAGTCTTCCGCCGAGTACGGGAGGGACTCGAGGAGTTCCCGCAGGGCCGCCCGGAGCGCTTCCCACGGAGGCTCGTTGGCCGGGCGAGCTTCCAGCGCGGCCCGCAGGACCTCTCCGTGCGCGGCGTGGTCGCCGAGCACGATGTCTTCCTTCGTGCCGAAGTAGCGGAACAACGAGCGCCGCGAGATGCCGATCTCGGTTGCGATCTGCTCCATGGTGGTGGCCTCGAAACCGCGCTCGAGGAACAACCGCATCGCGGTGGTGACGATCTCGGCCTGCACTGCTCGCCGGGTGCGCTCTCGTAGCCCCGCCGGGCGGCCCTTCCGATCGTTCATGGACCACAGCCTACTCCTTCGCGCACCCAGTACCGTATTGGCACCCAGTGACAGTTTAGGCGTACAGTGCCATCACCGAATGTCCACCACCGCCAGGAGCAGCCCGTGAGCGCCGTCGACTACCACGGCCAAACCACCCTCATCACCGGTGCCAGCGCCGGCATCGGCGCGGAGTTCGCCCGCCGGATCGCCCAGCGCGGCTCACACGTCGTCCTCGTGGCCCGACGCAGGGAACGGCTCGAGAAACTGGCCTCCGAACTCACCGCCGCCCACGGCATCCGGGCCACGGCCATCCCGCTCGACCTGAGCCTGCCCGCAGCGGGGCAGGCCCTCACCGAGGAGACGGCGCGGCGCGGCCTGAGCGTGACGAGCGTGGTGAACAACGCCGGCTTCGGCACCTTCGGCCCGTTCCACACCGAGGACCCACGCCGGCTGAGCGAGGAGATCTCCGTTGACGTCGCCAACGTGGTCGACATCACCCGCGCGTTCATCGAGCCGCTGCGGGCCTCCGGGACCGGGGTGCTGGTCAATGTGGCGAGCATGGCCGCGTACCTTCCCGTCCCCAACATGGCCGTCTACGCGGCGGCCAAGGCGTTCGTGCTGCATTTCACCGAGGCCCTGTGGCACGAGTCGCGCGGCACCGGCCTGCGCGTACTCGCCCTGTCCCCCGGTGCGACCGACACCGAATTCTTCGACGTCGTCGGCACCGATGGCGCGGACGGCGGCACCAGACGCCAGTCACCCCAGGAAGTCGTGGCCACAGCACTGCGGACACTTGATCGCCGCACACCACCACCGAGCGTCATCTCCGGCCGCCTCAACCGCGTCATGGCAAGCCTGGGCCGCGCCTCCAGCAGGCGACGCGCTGTCATGATGATGGGGGCCACGACCACCGCCCCGGACCCGGCCTGATGAGGACGGCCTGATGGCCGGTGGGGAGGATGCCCCGTTCGACGCCGTTGTTCGCGCAGCCGCTGTAGCCATCCGCGCGCCGCGCTTAGGCTGTCGCCGGACACAGGGGCTACCGGCGCGCGTAGCGCACACCGCGAAGGAGCGCGTGATGAAGGGCTGGACCGCGAGCGACATCCCCGACCAGACCGGCCGCACCGCCGTGGTGACCGGCGCCAACAGCGGCCTCGGCTACATCACCGCCCGCGAACTCGCCCGGCGCGGCGCGCACGTGGTGCTGGCGTGCCGCGACGACACCCGCGGGGCCGAGGCGGCGGAGCGGATCCGGGCGCAGGCGCCGGGCGCGGACGTGCGGGTCGCGCCGCTGGACCTCGCGGACCTGACGTCCGTACGGGCCTTCGCGGCCGAGTACCCGGGCGACCGGCTGGACCTGCTGATCAACAACGCGGGCGTGATGGCCCTCCCGCACCGCAGGACCGCCGACGGCTTCGAGATGCAGTTCGGCGTCAACCACCTGGGCCACTTCGCGCTGACCGGACTGCTGCTGCCGAAGCTGCTGGAGGCGGGCCCGGGGGCGCGGGTGGTCACCGTGTCCAGCTTCCTGCACATGCTGGGGACGGTCGATCCGCGCGACCTGAACATGGAACGCGGGTACCGGCGCTGGGCGGCCTACGCCCGCTCCAAGTCCGCCAACCTCCTCTTCACCCACGAGCTGGCCCGTCGGCTGCGTACGGCGGGCAGCCGCCTGGTGGCCGCCGCCGCGCACCCCGGCTACGCCTCGACCAACCTCCCGACCGCCGCCGCGAAGATGGAGGGCCGCCGGGCGCTCGAGCGGTTCATGGAAATCGGCAACCGCTTCTTCGCCCAGAGCCCGGAGCAGGGCGCCCTGCCCACCCTCTACGCGGCGACCGGCCCGGACGTCCGCCAGGACGACTTCTTCGGCCCGCCGCTCCAGGGCCTGTGGCGCGGCTCCCCCGTCCGCTCGGCCCGCGCGAAGTGGACACTCAGCGACAGGGCGAGCCGGGGGCTGTGGGCCGCGTCCGAGCGGCTGACGGGGGTGCGGTACGAGGCGTTCACGAGCTGAGTGCCGCGTCACGCCCGCCGCTGCGGACACCCGATCTCGGGTCGTAAGCGGTGAGGGCCGCAACCGATCAGGCATACGGACAGAAACCGCTGCCCCGTGAGGTACCAGCCCCCGACGGCGTCCTCCCCGCCCGCGACCGCCTCGGCCGCGCGCCGGACCTTTGCCGACAGCGCTTCGGGCGTGCGGTCGTAGCCGGAGGCGAACGAGTCGGCGTGTTCGCGGGCCCGCTCGCCGAACCAGGTGGCGGCCGGTGCGGGGTCGGTCCAGGTCCCCTGGATGAAGGAGGGCGCCTTGAGCAGCCAGTGGGCGAGTTCGAGGGGGACGACCTTGGAGCGCGCGAAGTCCGGGTGGATGGGGCGTCTGGGGCCGTCCTTGAGGAGGTCGTGGCCCGAGCCGAGCCAGGTGTAGCCGTGGTGATGCACATGTGCCGCCTTCGCCGTCCCGAAGAGGGCGGCCCCGCGCGATGGCGGGACCGCCCTTCCATCGGGGTTACCGGGGTTATCGGGTTACCGGGGTTTCCGGGGTTTCCGGGGTTACTGACGGCCGCAGCCGTCGCCGCCACCGCAGCCGCCGCCCGAAGGGGGCGACGGCGCGTCGGTGTCGGGCATGGTGTCGCCGTCGTCCGGGTCCTGCCGTAAGACGGTCTTGTGTCCTCCCAGCCGCATCGGGATGATTCCCTTCTGTGCTGTCGGCGCGGGGACTTTCCGCGCGCCGTCGTGCACGTGCACCCGTTCCGGCTGGGCTCGACCTGCCAGGGCTCCGGTCCAGCCGGTACGGGGGTCTCAAGGGGAGGCCCGCCGCCTATGCCGAGGCGGCCTTTTTGGTCTTCGGCCCTCTCCCTCGACAGGACGCTAGGGATGAGTGGCAGGCGGCTGCCATGCGATGTTCTCGAATGTTCTCGCCTCTGTAGGCGATGTTCTTGATTGATCTCACGCAGAGTCAGTGAAGGCATACCGTGCGCATGCGTCGGTGCGACATGCTCGTGGTGCCCAGATCAACGAGGAAGGAAGTGATCATGGCGCGTCGACTGCGCTTCAACGGGACCGGCTCACACAATGGGGCCTGCCCCACTGTGCATGAAGACCTGGACAGCGGAGAGATCGTCATCCACGGCACACCGCTCACCAACCCGGATGACATCGCCCAGCTCCAGCACTTGGGGGAGGGAGAAGTACCGATCGTGGTGCCACGGGAGCTGCTCGTCGACTTCGGCCCCAAGGAGGTCACCCGGGAGCCCCGCATCATCGATCTGGACGCCTTTAGCGATCTCTTCAACAACTTCGAGCACACTGCGTGGCGGCTGGAGACCCGACGCAGGTTCGCCTCGGACGAAGCCACGGACACCTACGCGCAGTTCGTCGCGGGCGAGCCGGTGCAATGGGATTACGACCACCCGTGGTGCACCAATGTCCGGGTGCAGACAAAGCAGGGCAAGCGCATTGAGCGTGTGCGCATCGTCGACAACCCTCCCACTCCCGGGCAGCTCTATCTGCTCAAGGGCGCCAAGCGGAACTGCGCCATGGGAGAGGACATCCGCAACCTGTGGCGCGCGGACGCCGACCGGCTGCGGTTGCCTGCCGAAGACTTCTGGGTCTTCGACTCCAGGTTCGTCGCCCTCCTCAACTTCGACGACGACGACAACCTGCTCAACGTCGAAGTGATCACCGAGCCGGTGGCGGTCAACCGCTATCTCCAGGTTCGGGATGCGGCATGGCACTACGCCGTTCGATACGACAAGTTCGCGGCAGAGCTGCCGTCGTAAACAACCAGTACCGTGTGACCGGTGAGTACTGACTTTCAGCAGGCACGGGTGGCCCTAGGAGCACGGCTTCGGGAGCTGCGTGCGTCATGCCCTGGAGGTCGGCTCACCGGTACACAACTCGCGGAGCGGCTGGGCTGGCCGCACTCCAAGATCTACAAGCTGGAGAACGGACGCCAGACCGCGACAGCCGAGGACCTGCGCGCCTGGGCCATGGCAACCAACCAGCCGGAAGCCGCCGAGGAACTGCTCTCCCGGTTCAATGGGTTGGAATCCCACATCCGATCGTGGCGCCGTCAACTCGCCGCAGGGCACAAGCCCGTACAGGATGCGATCACCGCTGAGCACGACCGCACGACCACCCTGCGCATCTGGGAGAACAGTCTCGTGGCGGGCATGCTCCAGACGGCCGACTACGCACGCGCGGTGTTCACTCGGAACGCAGACCTGCACCGGTCTCCACGGGACACCGAGGCTGCGGTCCGCGCCCGGGTGAAGCGACAGGAAGCGCTGTACGACTCACGCAAGCGGTACCGGATCATCATGTGGGAAGGGGCGCTCCGCGCTCTCGTCTGCCCGCCGTCAGCGCTTGCCGCCCAGCTCGACCGGCTGATGAGCGTCATCGGCCTGGACACGGTTGAGCTGGGGATCGTCCCGTTCGCCGCCCCCTTGAAGATCCAACCATCGAATGGCTTCTGGATCTACGACGAGCGACTGGTGCTCGTCGAGGACTGGCACGCCGAACTGTGGATCAACGACGCCGACAGCATCGCCCTCTACCTCCGCGCCTGGAACACCCTGCGCGAATCCGCCGTCTTCGGCGCCGACGCCCAGCGCCTGATCAACGATGCCCGGCGGGCGCTGAACATCGGGTAACGTGGCCGCCACCCGTACGCACCGAGGAGGTGAGACCCATCAACGCCAGTTCAGGCTGGGTGCTCGCCCTTGACGGCGGTGCGGCCGCCGCGACGTACGCGGCATAGCCGACTGCCGGGAGCGCCCGCAGGCATCCCGAAAGGTCTCCAGGCTCCATGTCGGCTTCACCTTCACCTTCACCCGTCACCCTTTCCGCCGTCGTCACCAGGCTCCGCGCCGCCGGGTGCGTGTTCGCCGAGGACGAGGCGCGGCTGATCCTCGCCACGGCCCCTACCCCGGCCGCGCTCCGCACCATGGTGGAGCGGCGGGCCGCCGGACTTCCGCTGGAGCATGTCCTGGGCTGGGCGGAGTTCCGGGGGCTTCGGATATCCATCGACGCCGGGGTCTTCGTGCCGCGCCGGCGCACCGAGTTCCTGGTCGAGCGGGCCGTGGCGCTGGCCCGGCGCGGGGCCGTCGTGGTGGATCTCTGTTGCGGCTCGGGCGCGCTGGGCGCCTCGCTGGCCTCGGCCGTGGGCGAGGTGGAGTTGTACGCGGCCGATATCGACCCCGTCGCGGTGCGCTGCGCCCGGCGCAATGTCGAGGCGGCGGGCGGCACGGTGTACGAGGGCGATCTGTACGCGGCGCTGCCCGCCGCGCTGCGCGGCCGGGTGGACGTCCTGCTCGCGAACGTGCCGTACGTGCCGACCGGGGAGGTCGGGCTGCTGCCGCCGGAGGCGCGGGTCCACGAGGCGCGGGTGGCGCTGGACGGTGGCGCGGACGGGCTGGACGTCCTGCGCCGGGTGACCGCGCAGGCGCGGGGGTGGCTGGTCCCGGGCGGCTCGCTGCTGTTCGAGACGAGCGGGCGGCAGGCGTCGTCGGCCATGGCCATCGTGGCCGGTGACGGGCTGGAGCCGCGGCTGGCCGAGTCCGAGGAGCTGGACGCCACGGTCGTCATCGGCACCAGGCCGGCGGCCCGCTAAAGCTCGCGCGTACGTCCGTTGCCCCGACCCGTCAGGACTCGCCCGTACGTCAGTTGCCCCCACCCACCAGGGCGCCCGTACCGCCGTTGACCCTTACGCGCGCAGTTCCTCCGACGCGTCCGCCACCCGCGCGATCAGGCGCAGCAGCGTCTCGCGCTCCGCCTCGTCCAGCGGGGCCAGGAACACCCGGTTCATCCGGGCCGTCCGCGTGACCAGCTTCCGGTGGGTGCGGACGCCTTCCTCCGTCAGCCGCAGGACGTTGCGGCGGCCGTCGAGCGGGTCCCGCACCCGTTCCAGCAGACCGCGGCGGGCCAGCCGGGCGACCAGGTCGGCGATGGTGGAGCGGTCGAGGTGGACCTGTTCGCTCAGCGTCCGCTGGTCGATGTCCGGCTTCTCCACCAGGGCGTTGATCACCGCGAACTGCGGCGATGTGGTCTCCTCGGAGACCATCGCGCCCCACAGCAGGGAGTGCGCCTGCTGGAGGCGGCGCGCCAGATGCCCGGGGTGCGTGTTCAGGTCCACCGCACCGCCCATGCCGTGCCCTCCTGGCTTCTCCGTGTGTCGATACCGCGCGTCGATACCGCGCGTCGGGTCCGTACGACGACCGTACGTGGACCGTACGTGGACCGTACGTGACCCCGAACCCGTTCACGCCGATTAGTACGTGCACTGATCGATTCTGCCCCACGGAAGAGCCGATGTCGAGAGGCCATCTTCAGGCCACCACACCCCTTGACGAGCGGACCAGCCGATGGCAACGTGCCGAACCGGCGCCACATTAATCAGCACACTGAGCATCATGACCACGGAGGGATCCGGGGCTCGGAGACGGGCCCGCCGCCGTGCGCATCGGTGCGGGACAGGGCCTCGCCCTCGCCCTGGAAAAGGAAAGCCGACCGCAGACATGACTCTCACCCAATCCGACATCGACCGCGAGCTCGCCCGGATACGGGAGTCGCGTGAGAAGGCGCGTGCCGAGGGGGCTCCCGCCGCCGACCACCCGCCGCGCGACTTCCGCCCGTACCGCAGCAGTGTGCTGCGCCACCCCAAACAGCCGCTGGTCGCGGTCCAGGGCGACCCGGAGACCGTGGAACTGCACACCCCGGTCTTCGGCCGCACCGACGTCACCGCGATCGACAACGACCTCACGGCGCAGCACCAGGGCGAACCGCTCGGTGAGCGCATCACCGTCTCCGGGCGGCTCCTGGACAGCCGGGGCCGCCCCGTCCGGGGGCAGCTCATCGAGGTGTGGCAGGCCAACGCGTCGGGCCGCTACGCCCATCTGCGCGATCAGCACCCGGCGCCGCTCGACCCCAATTTCACCGGCGTGGGGCGGACCCTGACCGGTGACGACGGTTCGTACCACTTCACCACCATCAAGCCGGGCGCCTATCCGTGGCGCAACCACGAGAACGCCTGGCGGCCCGCGCACATCCACTTCTCCGTCTTCGGCACCGCGTTCACCCAGCGGCTGGTCACCCAGATGTACTTCCCCGGCGATCCGCTCTTCGCCCACGACCCGATCCTGCAGTCGGTGCCCGAGCCGTCGGCTCGGCAGCGGCTGGTCGCGACGTACGACCACGACCTGTCGCAGCCGGAGTGGTCGCTGGGATACCGCTGGGACATCGTGCTGGACGGACCGTCCGCCACCTGGATCGAGGAGGGCCGCTGATGGCCGAGAGGCTCGTGGCCGAGAGGCTCGCCCCCACCCCGTCCCACACCGTGGGGCCCTTCTACGGATACGCCCTGCCCTTCCCCGAGGGCGGCGAGATCGCCCCGGCGGGCCACCCCGGCACCATCACCGTGCACGGGCATGTCTACGACGGCGAGGGAGCCCCCGTCCCGGACGCGCTGGTCGAGCTGTGGCAGGCGGGCCCGGACGGCTCCCTGGCCGGGGCGGGCGGCTCGATGCGGCGCGACCCGGTGACCGGGGGCTTCCTCGGGCGCAACGGTGTGGACTTCACCGGTTTCGCCCGGATCGCCACGGACGCGGACGGCCACTGGACGGCCCGTACGCTGCCGCCGGGCGGCCCGGCCGCCGCCCCGTACATCAGCGTGTGCGTACACGCCCGGGGGCTGCTGCACCACCTCTTCACCCGGGTGTACTTCCCCGAGAACGCCGAGGCCAACGCCGCCGATCCGCTGCTCGCCTCGCTGGATCCGGGGCGCCGCGAGACGCTGGTGGCGACGGCGGCGCCCTCGCCGGGGACGTATCGCTTCGACATCCGCCTTCAGGGCGAAGGGGAGACGGTTTTCCTTGAGTTCCGCTAGTTCCGGTAACCCCGCTAGTTCCGGTAGTTCCGGCAATTCCGCCAGGCCAGGCGACGCCGCTAAACCCGGCGACGCCGCCAGGTCCCCCGGCGACGCCGCTGGCTCCACCAGGCCCGGTACTCCCGCCGGTCCCGGAGGTGACGACGTGGGGCTGCTGTCCCCGGTGTGGGCCGGCTCGGCGGTGGAAGCCGCCACCGGCGACACGGCGTTCCTCCAGGCCATGCTGGACGCGGAGGCCGCGCTGACGCGGGCGGTGGCACCGGCCGGAGCGGCGGAGGCGGTGGCCGGGGCCGTGGCGGGCGCGGCCCGCGCCGAGCTGTACGACGTGCGGGAGCTGGCGCTGCGCGCCCGCTCCGGCGGCAACCCGGTCATCCCGCTGGTCGCCGATCTCACGGCGGCCGTGGCCCGTACGGACGATCAGGCCGCGGCGTACGTCCACCGGGGTGCGACCAGCCAGGACATCCTGGACACGGCCACGATGCTGGTGGCCGCCCGAGCGCTGCCGCTGATCGTGGCCGATCTGGACCGCGCGGCGGCGGAGCTGGCGCGGCTCGCCGCCGCGCACCGCGACACCCCGATGCCCGGCCGCACCCTCACCCAGCACGCCGTGCCGACCACCTTCGGGCTGAAGGCGGCGGGCTGGCGGACGCTCGTCCTGGACGCCCGTGACCGGCTCGCGGCCCAGCGTCCGCCCGCCCAACTGGGCGGCGCGGGGGGCACCTTGGCGGCGTTCGGGGAGGGGGCCGGGCTGCTGGCCCGGTTCGCCCGGGAGACCGGGCTGGCCGAGCCCGTACTGCCGTGGCACACCCTGCGCACGCCCGTCGCCGACCTCGGCTCCGCGCTGGCCTTCGCCGTGGCGGCGCTGGGGAAAGTGGCGGCGGACGTGCTGGTGCTCTCGCGTACGGAGATCGGCGAAGTGGCCGAGGGCGCGGGCGGCGGCTCGTCGGCGATGCCGCACAAGAGCAACCCCGTGCGCGCCACGCTGATGGCCGCCGCGGCCCGTCAGGCGCCGCAGCTCGCGGCCACCCTGCTGGGCGCGCTGGCCGCGGAGGACGAGCGCCCGGCCGGGGCCTGGCACGCCGAGTGGCAGACCCTGCGGGAACTGCTGCGGCTCGCGGGCGGGGCGGCCCGGGACGCGGCGGAGCTGACCGGCGGGCTGCGGGTCTTCCCGGACCGCATGGCGGCACACCTGGAGCTGACGGACGGCCTGATCGTCAGCGAACGCCTCATCGCCGCCCTCACCCCGGTCGTCGGCCGCGCCCGCGCGAAGGAACTGCTGACGGCGGCGTCGCGGCGGGTGACGGAGGAGGGGGTCTCGCTGGCGGACGCGCTGGGCGATGTGCTGCCGCCCGACCGTTTGCGTGAGCTGACCGACCCCACACGGTACGTGGGGTGCGCACCTGCCCTGGTCGACCGTGCCCTTGAGCGCGGGGCACGGCCCCAACAGCGGCCCGACCAGCGCCCCGACGAGAAGCCCGGCCAACGGCCCGATCAGCAGCCCGGCCAGAGCCCCCACCAGCAGCCCGGCCAGGGACCTCCACCAGCGCCGTGACCAGCAGCCGGACCAGAGGCCAAATCAGCAACCCCACCAGCAGCTCGACGAGAGGGCTTGGTCAGCAACCCCGCCAGCAGCTCGACGAGAAGCCTGGTCAGCAACCCCAACAACGCCACGACCAGCAGCCCCACCAGCGCCTTGACCAACAGCCGGACCAGAGACCCCCACCAGCAGCCGGACCAGAGACCCCACCAGCAGCCCGGCCAGCGCCCCCACCAATAGAGGTCTCATCGCCGGGTGCGGGCCGGTCGGTGGTTGCGCCCACCGGCCCGCACCGAGCGGCGATAGCCCACCACCACACCCACCGAGCTGGAGTACCTAGCGTGACCTCACTCCATTACGACCTCAGCGGGCCCGCCACCGCGCCGCCGCTCATCCTCGGTCCCTCCGTCGGCACCTCCCTCGCCGTCTGGGAGCCGCAGCTTCCCGCGCTCGCCCGGACCCACCGTGTGCTGCGCTGGGACCTGCCCGGCCACGGCGGCTCACCCGCCGCGCTGCTGCCCTCCGACGGCTCGGCCACCATCGACCAGCTCGCTGCCCTCGTGCTGCGCCTCGCCGACGATCAGGGGTGGGAGCGGTTCGCGTACGCGGGGATCTCCCTCGGCGGCGCGGTCGGGCTGTATCTGGCCGCCCACCACACCGAGCGGGTCGGCCGTCTGTCCGTCATCTGCTCCTCGGCCCGGTTCGGCGAGCCCTCCAGCTGGCGGGAGCGGGCCCGGCTGGTGCGGGAGGAGGGGACGGAGGCGATGGTGGCGAGCCGGACCGGGGTCTGGTTCTCGCGGGAGACCGCCGCCACGCCCCGCGGCCGCGCGCTGCTGGCGGACCTCCGCGCCACCGACCGGGCGGGCTATGCCGCCTGCTGCGATGTGCTCGCCGATTACGACATGCGGGCCGCGCTGCCGTCGGTCACCGCCCCCACCCTGGTCGTGGCCGGTCGCGAGGACCCGGCCACCCCGCCCGCCCATGCCCGGGAGATCGCCGACGCGGTGCCGGGCGCGAGCCTGCTGGAGATCGCGGGGGCGGGTCATCTGGCGGGTGTGGAGCGGCCGGAGGCGGTCACCAGCGCGCTGCTCTCCCACCTGGCCGACGCGGCCCGGCCGGACCCGGCCCACGCGCCCCAACCGGGCGACGACGTCTCCCGCCACGCCGCCGGGATGGCGGTGCGCCGGGCCGTCCTGGGGGACGCGCACGTGGATCGCGCGGTGGCCCGTACGACCCCGTTCACCGCCCGCTTCCAGGACTTCATCACCCGTTACGCCTGGGGCGAGATCTGGACCGGCGACGGCCTGGACCGGCGGACCCGCAGCTGTATCACCCTGACCGCGCTGATCGCCCACGGCCATGACGCCGAGCTGGCCATGCACGTCCGGGCCGCGCTCACCAACGGGCTGACCCGCGAGGAGATCGGGGAGGTGCTGTTGCAGTCCGCGATCTACTGCGGTGTTCCGGCGGCCAACTCGGCCTTCGCCACGGCCCAGCGGGTCTTCGATGAGATCGACGCCCAGGGCCCGGCCGCTGCCCCGCCCCGAACCGACGCCGAACACCCCACCCACACCCCGGGCGAAGTCGACACAGCGTCACATTCCGATACCGACAAGTGACATACCTCCGCAACACCTCTGTCGTAATCCGCCTCCATCGTTGATCGTTGGATCGTAGGGAGACCGGGAGACCGGGAGACGAGGGGGCGTACACCATGTCCATGAGCCGCCGGAGGCTGCTGGGTGCGGGCGGAGGGCTGGCCCTGACCGGGGCGCTGGCCTCCGCCTGCGGATCGAACACCGGGCGGGGCGGCGACGACCACGCCGGCCAACCGGTGATCGAGCAGTGGTACCACCAGTACGGCGAGCCCGGCACCGAGCAGGCCGTCCGGCGGTACGCCGACGCGTTCGAGCAGGCGAACGTCCGGGTGCAGTGGCGGCCGGGCAACTACGACCAGCAGACCGCCGCCGCGCTGCTGACCGACTCCGGCCCGGACGTCTTCGAAGCCAGCGGGCCGACCCTGGACCAGATCCAGGGCGGCCAGGTGGTCGACCTCACCGAGCTGCTCAGCGAGGCGAAGGACGACTTCAACCAGGCCGTGCTGGAGCAGAAGACGTACCAGGGCAAGGTGTGGGGCATTCCGCAGGTCATCGACACCCAGCTGCTCTACTACCGCAAGAGCCTGCTGGAGGACGCCGGGCTGGAGCCGCCGCGCACCCTCGACGCGCTGATCGACGCGGCGAAGAAGCTCACCACGAAGGAGGTCAAGGGGCTCTTCCTGGGCAATGACGGCGGCCCCGGCGTGCTGGCCGGCACCCCGCTCAACGCCGCCGGGCTCTCGCTGGTCACCGAGGACGGCAAGGTCGGCTTCGACGACCCGGCCGCCGCCCGCACCCTCGGCAAGCTGCACCAGCTCTATGCCGAGAAGTCGCTGCTGCTCGGGGCGCCCTCCGACTGGTCGGACCCGGCCGCGTTCACCCAGGGGCTCACGGCCATGCAGTGGTCCGGGCTGTGGGCGCTGCCGCAGGTGCAGAAGGCGCTGGGGGACGACTTCGGGGTGCTGCCGTTTCCCCAGGACGGGCCGGACGGCAAGCCCGCGGTGCCGGTGGGCGCCTACGGGGCGGCGGTGAGCGCGAAGACCAAGCACAAGGCGGAGGCGAAGGCGTATGTGAAGTGGCTGTGGGTGGACAGGACCGAGTACCAGGAGGACTTCGCGCTCCGCTACGGCTTCCACATCCCGGCCCGGATCTCGCTCGCCAGGAAGGCCGCCAAACTGCGGTCGGGCGCGGCCGGTGAGGCGGCGCGCTACGCCACCGACTACGGCCATGTCTCCGAGCCGCTGCTGTGGACCGCCGCGAGCAAGACGGATTACCAGGACGCGCTGAGCCGGATCATCAAGGGCGGCGCCAACCCGGACCGCGAGCTGCGGTCGGTGATCCGCAAGGCCGAGGCCGAACTGCGGCGCGTGAAGAAGAAGAGCTGATGCGGGGACCGTTCATCCGCAGGCTGCTGGGCCCGCAGAACCGCCATCTGTGGTTCTGGATCTTCGTCGGCCCCTTCGTCCTGGGCCTGACCCTCTTCACCTACGTGCCGCTGGCCTGGAGCGCGTATCTCAGCTTCTTCGACGCGCACAACACCGTGTCGCCGACGGACTTCGTCGGTTTCGACAACTACACGGCGATGCTGGGCGACGACGCGTTCACCGACAGCCTGGTGACCTTCCTGGTCTTCACGGCGTTCATCGTCCCGGCGACCTATGTGCTCTCGCTCGGGCTCGCCCTGATGGTCAACCGGCTGCGCTGGGCGCAGGCGTTCTTCCGGTCGGTGTTCTTCCTGCCGGTGGCGTGCTCCTATGTGGTGGCGGCGCTGATCTGGAAGATATCGATCTTCAACGGGGTGCGCTTCGGGCTGGCCAACACCGTGCTGGGCTGGTTCGGCGCCGATCAGACCGCCTGGCTGTCGTCCACCGATCCGCCCTGGTACTGGCTGGTCATCGTGACCGTACGGCTGTGGCTCCAGGCGGGGTTCTACATGGTGCTGTTCCTGGCCGGGCTCCAGCGCATCTCGCCGCGGCTGTACGAGGCGGCAGCGGTGGACGGGGCGCGGCCGGGCTGGCAGGTGTTCCGGCACATCACCTTTCCGCAGCTGCGGGCGACCTCGGTCGCGGTGGTGCTGCTGCTGGTGATCAATGCCTTCCAGGCGTTCGACGAGTTCTACAACCTGCTGTCGGATTCGCGCGGCTATCCGCCCTACGCCCGGCCGCCGCTGGTCTACCTCTACTACACGGCGCTGGGGCAGGAGCAGAACCTGGGTCTGGGCAGTGCGGGCGCGGTGATCCTGGCGCTGATCATCGCCGTGGTGACGGTGGTGCAGGCCCGCTGGTTCGGCCTGGGCCGGAAGGAGGACTGATGCGCACCCCCGAGAACCCGCGGGATATGCGGGACGCCCTGGTCGGGGTGGGGCGCGCGGTGCGGCTGGTGCTGCTGATCGCGCTTGCGCTGCTCTTCCTGATCCCCTTCTACCTGCTCGTGCGCAACGGGCTGTCCAGCGAGGCGGACATCACCTCGCCCGGCTGGACGTTCTTCCCGAGCGAACTGCACTGGTCCAACATCCGCGAGCTGTTCGACGACCCCAATGTGCCGATGGCGCACGCGCTGCTGAACTCCTCGCTGATCGCGGTCCTCACCACCGTGGGCACCCTGCTGCTGGCCTCGCTCGCCGGATACGGCCTGGCCCGCATCCCGTACGCCTACGCCGATGTGGTCTTCTACTGGATCCTGGGCACCCTGATGGTCCCGGCGGCGGTGACCTTCGTGCCGAGCTTCGTGCTGGTCAGCTCGCTCGGCTGGGTGTCCACCCTGCGCGGTCTGGTGGTGCCCACGCTGTTCAGCGCGGTCGCGGCGTTCATCTTCCGCCAGTACTTCCTGGGCTTCCCCAGGGAGCTGGAGGACGCGGCGCGGGTGGACGGGCTGGGCTACTGGCGCACGTACTGGCGGGTCGTGGTGCCCAACTCCCGGCCGGTGTTCGCGGCGGTCGGCACGATCGTCTTCATCGGCGCCTGGAACTCCTTCCTGTGGCCGCTGGTCATCGGCCAGGACCGGGACGCGTGGACGGTGCAGGTGGCGCTGTCGACGTTCACCACCGCCCAGACCGTCAACATCCACGAGCTGTTCGTGGCGGCGGCGGTGTCGATCGTGCCGCTGCTGGTGGTCTTCCTCGTCCTCCAGCGCTACATCGTCGCGGGCGTGGAGCGCACCGGCATCGACGACTGAGCCGAGCCCGTCCGGCGCGACGGCTGAGCCGGGCCCGTACGGCGACCGGACGGCACGATGGCCGGTCCGGCGACCGGACGGGGCGGCGCCGGTGGACACCGGACGGGCCGGACGCGGGAACACCGGACGAGCCGGGCACGGGGGCGGCACGAGGCAGCACGGGGCGGCACGGGGCGGCACAGGGCCCGGGCGCACCGGACGAGCCGGAGCCGGGCTCATCCGCAGGCCCCCGACGGCCCCCGTCTGCTCGTGACGACCGCCGGGAGCGGCGCCGGCGGCTCGAAGACGCGCTCTCCCGGCACCACGCCGCGCAGCAGCGCCGCCCCCAGCGGGGTCAGGGTGTGCAGGACGGCACTGCCCTGGCGCAGGGTGTGCACCAGCCCCGCTTCCCGCAGCACACTGGCGTGCTGGCTGGCCGAGGCCAGCGATACCCCGACTCTGCGGGCGAGTTCGCTGGTCGTACAGCCACCGCCGACCTCCAGGAGCACCGCCGAGCGGGTCTGCCCGACGAGTTTGCCGAGCGTCCGGGCGGGTCCGGGCGCGACGGCGGGCCGTTGTTCGGGGCGTGACCGCTGCTCGGGACGGGACGGTCGCTCGGGGCGGGACCGCGGACCGGGGCGGGACCGCTGCTCGGGGCGGGGCGGGAGGCCGTGCCGGGCGTGTTCGACCGGATAGACCAGTACGGGCGTCAGCTCCGGGTTCCGGAAGGTCACCGGCCTCCCCCGGCAGAAGAACGACGGCAGCAGCAACAGCCCCCGCCCGCGCAGCCACAGATCACGGTCGACCGGATAGTCGACCTCCAGGACGGGCGCCCGCCACCGCATCGTCGGCGGCAGCGAGGCCAGCAGCCCGTCGGCGCCGCCGTCCAGCAGGGCGCGGCCCCGGGCCGCCCGGTCGGCCTCGATCCGGGCCTGGATATGCGACCAGTACGGGGCGACGACGGCCCGGTGGTAGGCGCGCAGCGTGGCGATCAGCCGGTCCAGCGGCTTCCGCTCGCCCTGCGCCAGGTCCCGTATCCACCCCGGGAGCGCCCGGGCCGCCGGGAGCCCTTCGAGATCCGCGCGCAGCCGCTCCGCCGGGACGGCGCGCAGCGCGGACATCGCGGCATCGCAGCCGATTACCCCTTCGGCGGGGGTGAGGAAGTCCGGGAAATAGCCGCGCGAGGGAATGAGCGGCGCGAGCAGCCGGGCTTCGCCGTTCAGCCGGTTACGCGCCTCGGAACGCCATTTTCCGTATACGGTCTCCGACCGTTTCTCCCGTAGCCGATGGAAACTTAAAACAGTTTCCCAGAGTGCGTCCGGGCGGACCGCCATCCGCAGCCGGGCCAGATCGAGTTCACTGAAATGAACACGGAGCACCCAGACCCCCACCTGTGACACGCCGATCACCCCCGATCACCGTTGAGTATGCACGCTGGCACGGTCAGTCACCACGCCCTTTTGGCCAGATGTGAAACGGGGAGCGGCATGGAGTCCGGAACCGGAAAACTGTTCTCCAGGAAAACCGGGGGCCGCCGGTAAACACATCCGGAGGCCGTCCGGAATTCAACAGGCGGTGCTCAGAGCCAGTTTGCTCGTTCCCGTGGGGGGTGACGAGTACGTCACGGCGACTGGGCACTTGTGTTGCCGCACGTAGCCGATGCGCGCGGCAACCGCTCCCGTGGGGGGAGTGAGAGGGGGCGGCACCTCCGCACAAGGTGCCGCCCCCTTTGAGGTCCGGAGCCGCCGCCGGGGATTGAGGGTGGGTGTTCCCGGTGCGGACTCCGGTGGTCTACTGGCCGTTCACCGCCGCCCGGCCGGCCTCCAGGCGGGCCACGGGGATGCGGAACGGGGAGCAGGAGACGTAGTCCAGGCCCACCTCGTGGAAGAAGTGGACGGACTCCGGGTCGCCGCCGTGCTCACCGCAGACGCCGAGCTTGAGGTCGGGGCGGGTGGCGCGACCGGCGTGGGCGGCGTCGCGGACGAGGGAGCCCACCCCGTCCTTGTCGATGGTCTCGAACGGGCTGACGCCGAAGATGCCCTTCTCCAGGTAGGCGGTGAAGAAGCTGGCCTCGACGTCGTCGCGGGAGAAGCCCCAGACGGTCTGGGTGAGGTCGTTGGTGCCGAAGGAGAAGAAGTCGGCGGACTCGGCGATCTGGCCGGCGGTCAGCGCGGCGCGGGGCAGCTCGATCATGGTGCCGAGGGTGAGTTTGAGGTCCACGCCCCGGGCCCGCTCGACCTCGGCGATGACCCGCTCGGCCTCCTCGCGGACGATCTCCAGTTCCTGGACCGTGCCGACCAGCGGAATCATGATCTCGGCGCGCGGGTCGCCCTTGGCGCCCCGGCGCTCGGCCGCGGCCTCGGCGATCGCCCGTACCTGCATGGCGAACAGCCCGGGGATGACGAGGCCGAGCCGTACCCCGCGCAGGCCCAGCATCGGGTTCTGCTCATGGAGCCGGTGCACGGCCTGGAGGAGCCGCAGGTCGTTCTCGTTGTGGTCCTTGCGGGACTCGGCGAGGGCGACGCGGACCGACAGCTCGGTGATGTCGGGCAGGAACTCGTGCAGCGGCGGGTCGAGCAGCCGGACGGTGACCGGCAGCCCGTCCATCGCCTCGAAGAGCTCGACGAAGTCGTCCTTCTGCAGCGGCAGCAGCTCGTCCAGCGCCGCCTCCCGCTCCTGGTCGGTGTGGGCGAGGATCAGCCGCTCGACCATCTCCCGGCGCTCGCCGAGGAACATGTGCTCGGTGCGGCACAGTCCGATGCCCTGGGCGCCGAACCGCCGGGCGCGGGCGGCGTCCTCGGCGTTGTCCGCGTTGGCCCGCACCCGCAGCCGCCGCATCCGGTCCGCGTACGCCATGATCCGGTGCACCGCGCCCACCAGCTCGTCGGCGTCGTCGGCGCCCGCGTGCATCCGGCCCTCGAAGTACTCCACGACCGGGGAGGGGACGACCGGCACCTCGCCGAGGTAGACCTTGCCGGAGGAGCCGTCGATCGAGACGATGTCGCCCTCCTCGATCACCAGCTCTTCCTTGCCGTCCCGGGCGGGCGCCGTCATCCGGCGCCGCTTGGTGTCGACTTCGAGCTCCTCGGCGCCGCACACACAGGTCTTGCCCATCCCGCGGGCGACGACGGCGGCGTGTGAGGTCTTGCCGCCGCGCGAGGTGAGGATGCCCTCCGCGGCGATCATGCCGTCGAGGTCGTCGGGGTTGGTCTCCCGGCGGATGAGGATGACCTTCTCGCCCGAGCGCGACCATTTGACGGCGGTGTACGAGTCGAAGACGGCCTTGCCGACGGCGGCGCCCGGGGACGCGGCGATGCCCCGGCCGATCTTCCGTACGCCGTCGCCCGCCGCCGCCTCCGTGTCGAAACGCGGGAACATCAGCTGGGCCAGCTGCGCCCCGTTGACCCGGCGCAGCGCCTCGGCCTCGTCGATCAGCCCCTGGTCGACCAGCTGGGTGGCGATCCGGAAGGCGGCCCCCGCGGTGCGCTTGCCGACCCGGGTCTGGAGCATCCACAGCTTGCCGCGCTCGATGGTGAACTCGATGTCGCACAGGTCCTTGTAGTGCGTCTCGAGGGTTTCCATGATCTGCATCAGCTGGTCGTACGACCGCTGGTCGATCCGCTGGAGGTCGGCCAGCGGCACGGTGTTGCGGATGCCCGCGACCACGTCCTCGCCCTGGGCGTTCTGCAGGTAGTCGCCGTAGACGCCCTGCTGGCCGCTGGCCGGGTCGCGGGTGAAGGCGACGCCGGTGCCCGAGTCGGAGCCGAGGTTGCCGAAGACCATGGAGCAGATGTTGACCGCGGTGCCCAGGTCGTGCGGGATGCGCTCCTGGCGGCGGTAGAGCTTGGCGCGGTCGCCGTTCCAGGAGTCGAAGACGGCCCGTACGGCGAGGTCCATCTGCTCGCGCGGCTCCTGCGGGAAGCCCCGGCCGGTCTCCTTGGCGACGATGTTCTTGAAGACGCCGACCAGCTTCTTGAGGTCGGCGGCGTCGAGGTCCACGTCGACGCTGACGCCCTTGGCGCGCTTGGCGTCCTCGATGGCCTCCTCGAAGAGGTCGCCGTCCACGCCGAGCACGGTCTTGCCGAACATCTGGATCAGACGCCGGTAGGAGTCCCAGGCGAACCGGTCGTCGCCCGCCTGCGCGGCGAGCCCGGCCACGGACTGGTCGGAGAGCCCGATGTTGAGGACGGTGTCCATCATCCCGGGCATCGAGAACTTGGCGCCGGAGCGTACGGACACCAGGAGGGGGTCGTCCGCCTGGCCGAGCTTCTTGCCCATCTTCTCTTCGAGGGCTTCGAGGTGCGCACTCACCTCGTCGCGCAGGGCCGCGGGGGCCTCACCGGTGTCCAGGTAGACCTTGCATGCCTCGGTGGTGATGGTGAAACCCGGTGGCACGGGGAGACCGAGGTTGGTCATCTCGGCGAGGTTGGCCCCCTTCCCGCCGAGCAGGTCCTTGAGATCCTTGTTGCCCTCGGTGAAGTCGTAAACGAACTTCTGCTGATCTTGTTTTTCCGGCACGGGACTCGATCTCCTCGGCTCGGCTGCCCTGACGGCGGGGAGCGTACCCAGATCGAAGGCTTCTGAGGAGGTCCACTCCACCGTCATACGGATGTAACCACCCGCCTGCCACGTGTTCGAAAGTGCGGCGCCCGAACGAACGCCCCTCACACTGCTTTCAAGCCTCGAACACACACCCACCCTCCGCCCGTGAGGACACCATGGATTCTCACTGTCCGTGACCGATGGTTCGAGGTATCGAACATCAAGGACGTGGCACTGAGTGCCACGCATTGGAGAGGTGAGCACAGCGGAGGACCACCGGACCACCTCTCCGTGGTCGCTCATATGAGCGATGCCCCTATCAGAGTGGCGAGAATCACGCCTTGCCAGGCCCATTGTCTCGCCTTTTGGATACAACGAGAGGGGGTCCGCTCAGATGAGCGGCCCAGGGAGGAGGGCCCGCGGCGGGTATGTTGACGGTCGGACCGCACGCGGAGGGCTGCGGAGGGCTGAGGAGGGCTTGTGACCAGCGCACGGCCCGCGCCGACCGGACTGGCCAGCGGCGCGCGACGGGTGCTCCAGGAGAACTGGACCGGCTCCTGCACGGTCCCCTCACCCGGTCTCTATCCGCATCAGTGGAGCTGGGACTCGGCGTTCATCGCGATCGGATCGCGCCATATTTCCCCCCGCCGCGCCCAGCGTGAACTGGAAACCCTGCTCGCCGCCCAATGGGGCGACGGCCGGATCCCGCACATCGTCTTCAACCCGGCGGTGCCGCCCGCGGCCTACTTCCCCGGTCCGGACTTCTGGCGCTCCGCCACCGCCGGCGCGGCCGCCGGCGCCCCGCGCCACACCGAGACCTCCGGCATCGTCCAGCCCCCGGTCCACGCGCTCGCCTGTCTGCTGGTGCACCGGGCCGATCCGCGCTCATCGGCGCGCCATGGCTTCCTGGCCCGCGCCTATCCCCGGCTCGCCGCCTGGCACCGCTATCTGGGCCGGGCCCGCGACCTGGGCGGCGGCGGACTGGTGTCCGTGGTCCACCCCTGGGAGCCCGGGATGGACAACAGCCCCTGCTGGGACGCCCCGCTGGCCCGTGTCGCACCCGCGCCCCCGGGCACCTTCCGGCGCGCCGACCTCGACCACGGCGCGGCCTCCGACCGGCCGACCGACCTGGACTACGGGCGGTACGTGCGGCTCGCGGCGGACTACCGGGACGGTGGCTACGCCGACCACACGGCCGGGTCGGCGTTCCTGGTCGAGGACCCCGGTGTCAACGCGCTGCTGATCGCCTCCGAACACGCCCTGGCCGAGATCGCGGCCCTGCTGGGCGCGGACGCCGCGCCCCACCGGACGCGCGCCGCAGACCTGACCGCCGCCCTGGTGGACCGGCTGTGGGACCCGGCCGCCGGGCTGTTCCTGTGCCGCGATCTGCGCGGCGGAGGCCCGGTCCGCGATCTGCACGGCGGAGGCCTGGTCCGCGAGTTCGGCGCGGCGGGCCTGCTGCCGCTGCTGGTCCCCGGGCTGCCGGGCGACATCGCCGCCGCGCTGGTCCGCACGGCCTGCGGCGACCACTTCGGGCTGGGCCGGACGGCGCGGCTGGTGCCCAGCTACGACCTGCTGGGCCCCGCCTTCGACCTCGCCCGCTACTGGCGCGGCCCCGCCTGGTTCAACGTCAACTGGCTGCTGGAACGGGGCCTGCGGCTGCACGGCGAGCCGGAGCTGGCCGACGCGCTGCGGACCGCCGTCCTGGAGACGGCGGTCACGTCCGGCTTCGCCGAGTACGTCGACCCGTACACGGGCGAGGCGCGCGGGACCCGCGACTTCAGCTGGACGGCCGCGCTGGCGCTGGACCTGGCGGTGGCGGCGGGTCAGGAGCCCTGACCACCACCGCCCGCGGGTAGCCCGTCCTCACCACCGCCCGCCCGTGGCCCGTCCTCGCCACCGGCCGCCGGTAGCCCCTCCTCGCCACCGACCGCCACCGGTCCGTCAGCGCCACCGGTCGCCCGTGGCCCGCCATCGCCACCCGCCGCCGACACCCTGCCAGACCCACTCCCCCACGGCCCGCCATCGCCGCCACCCGCCGCCGGCGCCACGCCAGACCCACCACTCCCCTGCCGCCCGCCAGAGCCACCGCTCCCCCGCGGCCCGCCATCGGTGCCGCGCAGTCCGGCCAGGGCCTCTCGGGTCTTGACGGTGCAGTTGTGCTCCTCGCCCAGGACGCGCTCGCTGACCTCCAGGACCGCGCGCCACTCCGCCTCGGCCTCGTCGAGCCGGCCGAGGCCCTTGAGGGCGGTGCCGAGGTTGTGGCGGGTCCACAGGGTTCCGGCGTGCTCCGGCCCCAGGACCCGCTGCCGGGCCGCCAGGGTCTCCCTGATCTCCGTCTCGGCGTCCGCGTACCGGCCCAACTTGTTGAGGACGTTGCCCAGGCTGTGCCGGGCGGTCAGGGTCGGCTCGGCTTCCGCGCCCAGGGACCGCGTACGCCCCTCGACCACCCTTCGGTACAGCGGCTCGGACTCCTCGTAGCGCTTCTGGTCGCGCAGCAGGGCGGCCAGTTGCAGCACCGTCAGCAGCCCGCTCGGATCGCCCCGCCCCAGCACCCGGGATTCCGCGTCCATGGTCACCCGGTACTCCTGTTCGGCTTCCTCCAGCCGCCCCAGGCGCGTCAGGGTCAGGGCACGGCCGTAGCGCGTCAGCAGGGTCGGCTGCGTCTCGGCGCCGAGCACCCGGACCCGGTCCTGGAGCACCCCGGTGAACTCCGCCAGCGCTTCCTCGTTCCGTCCCGCCAGCCGGATGCTGGTCGCCAGGCAGTGGCGGGTGGCGAGGGTGCTGGGGTGATCGGCCCCGACCACCGCGACCTGCCGCTCCAGGAGGTCGCGGTAGACCGCGTGCGCTTCGTCGTACCGCTCCTGGTCCTCCAGGAGGAACGCCCGCAGGCGCAGCGCGACGAACCATTCGTCGTGCCGCTCCCCGAGCAGGCTCCTCGACTCCTCCGTCACGATGTCCAGCTCGGCCTCCGCCTCGGCGAACCGGCCGAGGTGGCGCAGCCGGTGAAAGCGGTTGCGCCGCGCCCGGCGGGTCCGCCAGTCACGCGGCCCCAGGCCCGCGGACGTCCGGTCGACCAGGTCGCGCCAGACTCCTTCCGCCTCTTCGTGGTGCTGCCGGGCGTCCAGGGTCTCGCCGAGCACGAGGAGCGCCCTCAGCAGGGCCGGGTCCACCGCCGACTCGGCCGGGGCGCAGTCCGCGGCCGCCGACCGGGCCTCGGCCTCGGCCTCGTCGTAACGGCCCATCCTGCGCAGCGCGGTGGCCCGCCAGGCGCGGGCGTTGATGGTGTCGAAGTGCGTGGGGCCGGACAGTTCGTGCCGGCCGGCCGCCGCTCTCCGGAACTCCGCTTCGGCCTCCTCCACCCGCATGAGTTCCAGCAGCAGGCGACCGTGGGTCAGGCGTTTGGACAGCACCGTCGCCCGGTGCTCATCGCCTCCCCGCCGTTCCCATTCCTCGATCAGCGCGCGGCACTCCCGCTCCGCGGCCTCCGTCCGCCCGGCGTCCTCCAGCAGGTCGACCAGGTAGTCACGGGCGAAGAGGGTGTAGTCGTGCTCCGCGCCGTGCACCCTCCCCGACACCGCGACCACCGCGCGCAGTTCGCGCTCCGCCTCGTCGTGTTCGCCGAGTTTGTTGAGGGTGAGTGCCAGGTGCCCGCGGAGGTTGCGGGATTCGAGGTCTTCGGCGGAGCTCAGCACCGCGATCTGCTCCCGCGCCACCTGCCCCAGCGCGTCCGCGTGCGTCCGCCACCCGCCCCGGAACAGCTGGTCGGCCAGGGCCGGCAGGGTCCGCACCCCCCACCAGCCGGACTCCTCGTTCCGCTCATCGGCGTGTTCCAGCACCTTCTCCAGGGTCTGCCGCACCGCCGTCGGCAGCTCCTGGTCCGCCGCGATCCGCCGCACCACCTCCAGCACCCGCGGCTGGACCTGCTCGGAGGCGTAGGACCGGAGCGGGGGCGCGGCGGCCGGTTCGGCCGACTGTCGTACGGGTTCCGCCCGCTCCGGCGGCGGTTCCTCGTCCCCGCCCTCGTCCGCCAGCCCCAGCCGTTGCAGGAGTTCCGGGGACGCCGCCGCGAACGGGCGGGCCTCCTCGGCGACGCGGGAGTCCCCGTGGTCGCCGGAGAGCCGGGCGCGGAACTCCGGGCCGCTGCCCTGGCGGTGCAGCAGGAACTCGGTGACCAGCGCCGCCGTCTCCAGCGCGGCCGAGGTGCGGACGGCGTCCAGCAGCAGATCGGCGACGCCCGGGTGGAACTCGTACTCCTCCGCGCCGCCCTCCCGTCTGCGCAGCAGCCCGCCCAGGAAGACCTCGGCCAGCTGCGCCGGGTGGAAGCGCTCCCCACGGCCCGCGCCCGCCTGGTGGATCAGCCGCATCACCGGCAGCGTCAGCGGATGGACCGTGGCCAGCGCCCCGGCCAGGCGCTGGGCCTCGGGCGAGGCCGCGCCCCGGAAGCGGCGCAGCCGCTCCTCGGCCGTCGGCTCGGGCACATGGGCCGTGGCCCGCGTGGTCACCGGCTTCTCGGCCCCGTCCAGCAGCATCACCGGCAGCGGCGCGCCGCCGGCGCCGGTGCCGGTGAGCGCCGCCCACGAGCCCAGCTCGCCCTCGGTCAGTTCCAGCACCGGCACCGGCGTCCTGCCCTCGTACGAGACCAGTCCGCGCGGCAGCACCGGGTGGCGCACGGACAGCGCCCGGCCCGGCGCGCCCTCCCGGCCGCAGGCGTCGACCAGCAGCCGCTGGGTGGGCATACCGCGCTCCGGCCACATCCGCGCGGGCAGCGGCTGGAGGACCGCCACCGGCGAGTGGCGGGCCCAGCGGCGCAGCAGACGCGGAATGGCGCCGCCGCGCCACCCCGGGCCCACCCCGTCCGAGAGGATCAGCATCACCGTGCGGCCGGAGGTGTCGGTCAGCTGGCGCGCGGTGCGGCGCGGGGCGCCGGGGGCGTACGGGCGCGCCCTGAGCACCGGTTCGGCCTCCCGCGCGCTGTCCGGGTCGTAGGTCCGGACGGAGCTGTCCAGGCC
>NZ_BBOX01000325.1 GCF_001553455.1 Streptomyces hygroscopicus subsp. hygroscopicus | reverse complement strand
TGGTTGTCGCGATTCCCCGCAGGGCTCCGTGGCAACCCGGTGAACACTACACGACGCCCTGGGGACCATCAAACCGATGGCCGTACCCGCTGTCCGGGAGTACCGTCACAGGCATGACCAGCGCATGTGCACACCAGCAGTGGTGGGCCGCCTGACGGCGGCCGCCCTGTTCAGCACGTGCGCATCCACGGCCGCCGCTCCGGCGGCCGTTCGCGTATCCCCCTCCCGCGAAGCCCGGCCGGCCGGGGCCGGCGGTCCCGAGACAGCGGGAGATGGCGAAGAGATGACACAGACCACGACGGCACGGCGCCGGATCTTCAGTGGGATCAAGCCGAGCGGGCATCTGACCCTCGGCAATTACCTCGGGGCCGTACGCCGGTGGGTTCAGGAGGACCAGGACAACGCCGACGCGCTCTTCTGCGTCGTCGATCTGCACGCACTCACCGTGGAGCACGATCCGGCGCGGGTGCGCCGGCTGACCCGGCAGGCCGCCACGCTGCTGCTGGCCGCGGGGCTCGACCCCGAGCGGTGCACGCTGTTCGTCCAGAGCCATGTGGACGAGCACGCGCGGCTGTCCTATCTGATGGAGTGCACGGCCACCGACGGCGAGATGCGGCGGATGATCCAGTACAAGGAGAAGGCCGCGCGGGAGCGATCGAGCGGGACGAGCGTACGGCTGTCGCTGCTCACCTATCCGGCGCTGATGGCGGCCGACATCCTCGCCTACGGAACGCATGAGGTGCCGGTCGGCGACGACCAGACGCAACATGTCGAACTGGCCCGGGATCTGGCGCAGCGGTTCAACCAGCGGTACGGACCGGTTTTCACCGTGCCGCGGGCGACCAATCCGCGGATCTCGGCGCGGGTGATGGATCTGCAGGACCCGACGTCGAAGATGGGGAAGTCGCACGCCGAGACCGCGGGCATCGTCTATCTGCTGGACGAGCCGGAGGCGGTGCGGAAGAAGATCATGCGGGCCGTCACGGACAGCGGAACCGAGGTGCGGTACGACCGGACGGCGCAGCCGGGGGTCGCCAACCTGCTGGATGTGCTCGCCTCGTGCACCGACGGCAAGCCGGAGGTGCTGGCCGGGGAGTTCACCTCGTACGGGGCGTTGAAGAAGGCCACGGCGGAGGCGGTGCTGGAGCTGCTGCGGCCGGTCCGGGCCCGGCACGCGGAGCTGTGCGCCGACCCGTCGTATGTGGAGGGAGTGCTGCGGACCGGGGCCGAGCGGGCGCGTGGGCTGGCCCGGCCCCGGGTGGACGCGGCGTATGCGGCGATCGGGCTGCTGCCGCCCGCTTGACCGACCCGGCCGACGCGATCGTCCGGGCCGGTGTCAGGTGTTGCCGGAGGCGAGCTCGCGGCTGCGGTCGCGGGCCGCCTCCAGCGCGGCGATCAGCGCAGCGCGCACTCCGTGGCGCTCCAGCTCGCGGATGGCGTTGATGGTGGTGCCCGCCGGGGAGGTCACGGCCTCGCGCAGCTTGACCGGGTGCTGATCGCTGTCGCGCAGCATCACGGCCGCGCCGATGGCCGCCTGGACGATCAGGTCATGGGCCTTGTCGCGGGGCAGGCCCAGCAGGATGCCCGCGTCGGTCATGGCCTCGACGAGGAAGTAGAAGTAGGCCGGGCCGGAGCCGGAGAGCGCGGTCGCGGCGTCCTGCTGGGACTCGGGGACCCGCAGCGTCTTGCCGACACCGCCGAAGATCGCCTCGGTGTGGGCAAGGTGCTCCTCGGTGGCATGGCTGCCCGCCGAGATGACCGACATGGCCTCGTCCACCAGGGCGGGGGTGTTGGTCATGACGCGGACGACCGGGGTGCCGACGGTCAGACGTGCCTCGACGAAGGAGGTGGGGATGCCGGCGGCACCGGAGATGACCAGCCGGTCGGCGGGGACGTGCGGGGTGAGCTCATCGAGCAGGGCACCCATGTCCTGCGGTTTGACGGTGAGGATGAGGGTGTCGGCGGCCTTGGCGGCCTCGGGGTTGGAGACGGCCTCGACGCCGTAGCGGGCGCGGAGTTCCTCGGCGCGCTCGGGGCGGCGGGCGGTGACCAGCAGATCGGACGGCGCCCAGCCGCCTCGGATCATTCCGCTGAGAAGGGCTTCGCCGATCTTTCCCGTGCCGAGCACGGCGACCTTCTCCGTCATGGTGCGACTCTCTCCTCATGCGTTCGCGGCTCGTGCTGTGCTGCGTGCGTGTTCCCCGCCATCCTCCCACGGGTGGCTCATTCGTCACGGTTCATATGTTCCTTATCCACCGTCTTCCGGCGTCCTTATCAATAGCTTATTCATTGTTCGATGAATTGATTTCTCCGCGCCGCCCGGCGTGACCGGAAGGTCGCTTTGCGCCAGCGCCCACGGGGGCGCCCGGAACCAAACAGTCCTGTTCGATGCGCCTACGTTCACAAGTTGGTTACATATCGACTTGCAAACGGTCACACTCTCATGGACACAATAGGGATCGGTGTCCATACATACGGGAAGGGGGCGATGGTGAGGACGATTCGGCATACCGCTCGAGCCCTGGTCATGGCGGTATCCGTTTTGCTCGCCCTCTTCATCGCGGCAGACTGCGCGTCCGCGCAGGTCATCCACCCCGAGACGACCAGCGTCACCGCCTCAGCCGATCCGCGCCCGATCGCCGAGTCATTGGCGTCCGCGCACGGCGACACCGGCACAGAGGATTGCAAGGGGCTCCGCGGCCGAGCCCCCCTCACCGCTCCGACACCGAGCGGCAAATACGGATGTGTGTGCGGTTGCGATTCCGGTGCTCCGGCGCCGCGTACCGCCATTTCCACATCGGTCACCGGACGGCAGGCCGTTCCGGTGTCGAGATCGGGCGAGCTGCCCGTCATCCTCCAGATCTTCCGCTGCTGAGAGCCGCACCGCCGCACCCGGCGGTTCGTGTCACACGCGCTTCTCCACCTTCTCCACGCTTCTCCACGCATTTCACGCTTCTCGCAGCAAGCGATCTCAACCGCCAGCGACCGATTCCATCGATCCCACTGACGTAGCGCTATGCCGTGCCCCCGCCTGCCCATGAGCCGGTGACGGGGCGCACTGGAGGCAACCCTCATGCGAAACTCTCTTCTTGACCGTTTCCGTGGTGCCGGAGGCACCTCAGGCTCATCCGGCGCCGGGACATTCCGCGCCGACTTCACCGCTTCTCTCGTCGTGTTCCTGGTCGCCGTCCCGCTGTGCGTGGGGGTGGCTGTCGCCTCGGGCGTACCGGCCGAACTCGGCCTGATCACCGGCATCGTCGGCGGGCTGGTCACCGGTTTCCTGCCGGGTAGCAGCCTGCAGGTCTCCGGTCCGGCCGCCGGTCTGACCGTGCTGGTGTACGAGGCCGTGGAGGAATACGGCGTCGCGGCCCTCGGCGTCCTCGTCCTGGTCTCCGGACTGCTGCAACTGGGCATGGGCGCGCTCGGCCTCGGCCGCTGGTTCCGGGCGATCTCCGTCGCCGTGGTGCAAGGCATGCTCGCGGGCATCGGCCTGGTGCTGATCGCCGGGCAGCTGTACTCGCTGGCCGACGCCAAGGCGCCGAGCAGCGGGCTGGACAAGATCTTCAGCATTCCGCAGCTCGTCGTGGACGCGGCCGGTTCCGCGGACGCCCTGAAGGCGGTCGCCGTGGGCGCCGGGACGATCGTCGTGCTGGTGCTGTGGCCGCGCTTCCGCCGGGGCGCCAAGGTACTGCCCGGACCGCTGGCGGCGGTCGCGCTCGCCACGGCGGTGACCGCGATCTTCGACCTGCCGATCGCACGCGTCGAGGTCAAGGGGCTGCTGGACGCCATCCAGCCGCCCGGCGGCAGCGAATTCCAGGACCTCGCCGAGGTGGGCGTCATCGGGACCGTGCTCGCGTTCACGCTGATCGCCTCCGCCGAGAGCCTGTTCAGCGCCGCGGCCGTGGACCGGCTGCACGACGGGCCGCGCACCGACTACGACAAGGAGCTGATGGCACAGGGCGCGGGCAACGCGGTGTGCGGTGTCCTCGGCGCGCTGCCGATGACCGCAGTGATCGTGCGGAGTTCGGCCAATGTGCAGGCCGGTGCGAAGACGAAGGCGTCGCGGGTGCTGCACGGTGTGTGGCTGCTGGTCTTCGCGGTGCTCTTCCCCTCGGCGCTGGGCATCATCCCGGTGGCGACGCTCGCCGGTGTGCTGGTGTACTCGGGCTGGAAGCTGATCCCGATCAAGGACATGACGCCGCTGTGGCGCGACCACCGGGGTGAGGCGATCATCCTGATCGTCACCGCCGGCGCGATCGTGGTCACCAATATGTTCGAGGGCGTGATCATCGGTCTGCTGATGGCCGTGGCCAAGACGGCCTGGGAGACCTCGCATGTGCACATCGAGATCAGCGGGCGCGAGGACGAGACCGGTGACCAGCCCCTGCACGTACGGGTCCGCGGCAACGCCACCTTCCTGCGGCTGCCCAAGCTGCTGGACGAGCTGGAGTCACTGCCCCGGGAGCGCGAAGTGGAGCTGGACCTGACCGGTCTGCGCCATGTGGACCACGCCTGCGAGATGGCGCTGGCCACCTGGACCGAGCGGCACAACGCGGTGGTCAAGCATGCCACCGTCGAGGAGAAGCAGGTCATGGCGTAACGGCAGCCTCGGCCTCGCGTCCTCCTCCGCGGATCGCACTTCCGCCACCTGGCCCCCGGCGCTCTCCCGGCGCCGGGGGCCAGGTGCGTCCGGCCGCGGGTCAGCCGCGGGTCAACCGCGGGTAAGCCGCAGGTCAACCGCGGGTAAGCCGCAGGTCAACCGCAGGGCGCGGCGACGAAGCCGTCGCTGCCGGTCCTCACATACGTGTCGGAGACGTACTGCCCCGGGGCGATGCTGTCCCAGATGTCGCTGGTGCCGTACGGACCCGACACCTTCTGGCCGTGCCGCTGGCAGCGGATGGGGACACGGCTGTTGTACGGCAGCACCTTGACGACCTTGTAGGTGGTGCCGGGCCCGCTGCGGACGTTCACCTGATAGCCGGGCGCGATCGGATAGGTGACCGCCGCGGCGGTGGAACCGGCGGTGGCGGTCGTGTCCGTGGCGTCTGTGGCGGCCGTGCCCTGTGTGGCGGCCGTGGTGTCTGTGGCATCCATGGCGGACGCCGCGGCGTCCGCCGTGCCGATGGTGGCGGTGGTGCCGGTGGCGGTGGCAGCGGTGCCGGTGGTGGCGGTGGCAGCGGTGGCGGTGGTTTCCGTGATCTCTTCGATGGCCATACGGCCCTCCCCCGTTGAACTTCTTTCCGAAGTTGTGCACATGTCGTGTGAAGTGACATGACATGCGGAGGCTAACAAGGCTCGCACGGGTCATCGACTAGGCTCGCCGAGTCGCAACTGCGGCCGAATTCACGGGGGTGGGGCATGTCGCCGGTGCGCAGAGCCGGGACGGGCCCGAAAGCGGAGGATCCGGAATACGCCGGGCAGTACCGGCTCGAGGCACGCCTCGGATCCGGTGGCATGGGTGTGGTCCACCTGGCCCGTTCGGCCTCGGGGCGGCGGCTCGCGGTGAAGGTCGTCCATGCCGAGTACGCCGAAGACCCCGAGTTCCGGGCGCGGTTCCGGCAGGAGGTGGCGGCCGCCCGGCAGGTCAGCGGCGCGTTCACCGCGCCCGTGGTGGATGCCGACCCGGAGGGGGCGCGGCCCTGGATGGCCACCCTCTACATCCCCGGCCCCACGCTCGCCGAACACGTCAAGCGGAACGGCCCGTTGGCAGCGGACGAGGTGGTGGGGCTGGCCGCGGGGCTCGCCGAGGCACTGCGGGACATCCATCGGGTGGGCGTGGTGCACCGCGATCTCAAGCCGAGCAACGTGCTGCTCGCGGCGGACGGTCCGAAGGTCATCGACTTCGGCATCTCACGGCCTGCCGACAGCGAACTGCACACCGAGACCGGCAAGTTGATCGGCACCCCGCCGTTCATGGCGCCGGAACAGTTCCAGCGGCCGCGTGCGGTGGGACCGGCGGCGGATGTGTTCGCGCTGGGCTCGGTGCTGGTGCACGCGGCCACCGGGCGCGGGCCGTTCGAGTCCGAGAGTCCGTACCTCGTGGCGTACCAGGTCGTGCACGACGAGGCGGATCTGGCCGGGGTGCCGGGTGAGCTGCTGCCGCTGGTCGAGCGGTGTCTGGCCAAGAACCCCGAGGACCGTCCCACGCCCGACGCCCTGATGACGGTCCTGCGCGCCGTCCGCGGCCCCCAGCCTCCGGTGTCGCGCGGACCCGTCCCGCTCGTACCGCAGCAGCGGACACCGGGCCCGGCCTCCCTGCCGGGTGGGCGGGGCGAACGGGACGGTGGCGCTACGGCCGCGCAGGCACAGGCGGCGTCCGGGCCGGAGCCCCGCTCGGTGGGGCCCGAGGCGGTGACCGGACCGGCGGCGGACGGACCGGCGGTAGACGGGTCGGCGGTAGACGGGTCGGCGGTAGACGGGTCGGCGGTGCCCGAAATGGCGGTGCACGGACCGGCGGTGGGTGGGTCCGCGTCGGTGACGGGCGCGTCGGTGGCGGATGCGCCGGTGGCGGACGGAACAGCGGATGACACGCCGGTGGCGGACGGGTCGGTGGCGGACGGGTCGGTAGCGGATGGACCGACGGCTGACGGGTCGGTGGCGGACGGAACGGCGGCTGGCGGAGCGGCGGCGCGGCGCCGGGGCATCCGGCGGCCCGGAATCCGGCGGTGGGCCCTGGCCGGGCTCGCCGCCGTCGTGCTGCTCGGCGCGGGCACGGCCGTCGGGCTGCGCCAGTTCGACGGCGCGGACGCGTCCGGCGGACGGCAGCCGGAGATCAGCGCGGCGACCACGGAGGCGTGGCGGCCCTGGACGGCCGGGCTGAAAGCCGGAAGGGCGGCGGGCCCGGGGGCGCGGCCGGTGTTCTGCTCGTACGGGGCGGGCGCGCTCTACTGCGCCCGGCGCGGTGTCGAGGCCGCCCGGGTCGATCCGGACGACGGCCGCGTGGTCTGGTACCGGCCGGCCGGGGCGGGGCGCTCCGGTGACGGCGAAGCCTTGTCCGCGCCCGTGTTCTCCGGCGGTCTGGTGCAGTTGGTGTCCCCGGACGGCAGGTGGCTGAGGGCGCTGGATCCCACGACCCACCGCGTCCGCTGGAGCCGCGATGTGTCCGGTTACGGCGGCCGGGTCTACCCCTCGGGCGACACCGTGCTGCTGGTCGCGCCGGACGGCAGGGTCACGGCGGTGAACGGCGCGACGAACGAGGAGCGGTGGAGCCACCCGCTGCCCGGCCACGCCCGGCCGGTGTTCGTCTCGTACGGCGACGGCCGCACGGCGTACGCCCTGACCACCTCGGGCGACGGCTCGCACACGCTGGTCACGGCGGTGGACACGGTGCGCGGTACGACGCGCTGGCGCGCCTCGCTCAGCGGGAACCTCGTCCCGGCCGGGCGCGGCCCCGGCGGAGTGCTGCTGCTGACCGAGACGGACGCCGAGACCCGTACCACCGCCGTCGTCCGCTACGACCACGAGCGGCGCGCGGCGCGGCGGCTGGCGCTGGCCGCGCCGATGTCCACGATCAGCGCCGCCACCAGCGGCGACCGGGTGTATGTGCTGGGCACGGACGGCGGGTTGGTGGCCGTCGACACCGCGCGCCAGGGCTCGGCGCGGGCGCGGCTCTGGCGCCTGGAGACCTCGGTGGCCAACGCCTCGCCGCTGGTCGCGGCGGACGGTCGACTGTACTTCTCGGCGGCGGACGGCCGACTGCTGGCCGTGGACACCGAGCGGGGGCAGGTGATCGGCGAGACCCGCTCGCGCGGGGGCACGGCCGATCAGGGCTTCCTGGATGTGATGCCCGCGCCGGTGGTGGCGGACGGCAAGGTGTTCGCGACGGCCCTGGACGGCACGCTCTTCGCCGTGGACGGGCGGAAACCGGCCAGTTGGTGAGCGGCCACGGCGCCCCCGCTCACCGCCACGGCGCCCTGGCACGCACACCGGCCCCAGGATCCTTGTGACGCAAGGCCGCCGTTCCTGTCGCCGGTGGGCGACACGCTCTCCCCTTTGGTCCGGGCAGAACGCCGAGGTCACGTCCGTCAGCGCGGCCGGAAAGCGGCTGCGGAGCAAGGCGACGCAAGACGACACGGGCGGAGTGGCCGAGCCCGCCCGTCGTGGCCGAGCCCGCCCGTCGTAGGCGGGCGCCGCGACGCCCTGTGCCCGGACACCGCCGTGGGCCGGGGTGGTCGCGCCGGACCACGGCCGACGGCCAGGCGACGGCCAGGTGCTGTGGCCTATGGCGACTCGTGGCAGGGCGGGGCCCGGACCGGCTCCCCTGGCGTCACCACCAAGCGGCGGAGCCCGGACCAGCTCTCCTGGCGTCACCGCCGAGCTGACGTCGGGGCGGTGCCCCCTCCACACGGTCTGCGGATACGACCGGACCGGGTGGAGGCGGCCGGAACGGACGTCAGCCGAGGCGGCTGACGTCGCGGACCGCGCCCTTGTCGGCGCTGGTGGCCATCGCCGCGTAGGCGCGCAGCGCGGTGGAGACCTTGCGCTCGCGGTTCTTCGGGGCGTAGACGCCGCCGAGCGCCTCGCGGCGGGCCGCCAGCTCCTCCTCGCTCACCAGGAGTTCGATGGTGCGGGCGGGGATGTCGATGCGGATGCGGTCACCATCCTGGACCAGCGCGATGGTGCCGCCGGACGCCGCCTCCGGCGAGGCGTGGCCGATGGACAGCCCCGAGGTGCCGCCGGAGAAGCGGCCGTCGGTGACCAGCGCGCATGCCTTGCCCAGGCCCCGGCCCTTGAGGAAGGAGGTGGGGTAGAGCATCTCCTGCATACCGGGGCCGCCCTTGGGGCCCTCGTAGCGGATGACGACGACGTCGCCCTCCTTGACCTGCTTGCCCAGGATCCGCTCGACGGCCTCCTCCTGCGATTCGCAGACCACGGCGGGGCCCTCGAAGGTCCAGATCGACTCGTCGACGCCCGCGGTCTTCACGACACAGCCGTCGACGGCCAGGTTGCCCTTGAGGACGGCGAGCCCGCCGTCCTTGGAGTAGGCGTGCTCCACGTCGCGGATGCAGCCGCCGGCGGCGTCGGTGTCCAGGGTCTCCCAGCGCTCGGACTGCGAGAAGGCGGTGGCGGAGCGCTTGCAGCCGGGGGCCGCGTGCCACAGCTCGACGGCCTCGGCGGACGGCGAACCGCCGCGCACGTCCCAGGTCTTGAGCCAGTCGGCGAGCGAGGCGCTGTGCACGGAGTGGACGTCCTCGTTCAGCAGCCCGCCGCGGAACAGTTCGCCGAGGATCGCCGGGATGCCGCCCGCACGGTGCACGTCCTCCATGTAGTACGTGCCGCCGGGGGCGACGTTCGGGGCGACCTTGGCCAGGCAGGGCACCCGGCGGGAGACCTCGTCGATGTCCTTCAGGTCGTAGTCGAGACCGGCCTCCTGGGCGGCGGCCAGCAGGTGCAGGATCGTGTTGGTCGAGCCGCCCATGGCGATGTCGAGCGCCATGGCGTTCTCGAAGGCGGCGCGGGAGCCGATGGAGCGCGGCAGGACGGTCTCGTCGTCCTGCTCGTAGTAGCGCTTGGTGATCTCCACGACCGTACGGCCGGCGGTCTCGTAGAGCGCCTTGCGGGCGGTGTGGGTGGCCAGCACCGAGCCGTTGCCCGGCAGGGAGAGGCCGATCGCCTCGGTCAGGCAGTTCATCGAGTTGGCGGTGAACATGCCGGAACAGGAGCCGCAGGTCGGACAGGCGTTGTTCTCGATGCGGAGGATGTCCTCGTCCGAGACGTTCTCGTTGACCGCGTCCGAGATCGCGTTGATCAGGTCCAGCTTGCGGACGGTGCCGTCGACGAGCGTGGCCCGGCCCGCCTCCATGGGCCCGCCGGAGACGAAGACGGTCGGGATGTTGAGCCGCATCGCGGCCATCAGCATCCCGGGGGTGATCTTGTCGCAGTTGGAGATGCAGATCAGCGCGTCGGCGCAGTGCGCCTCGACCATGTACTCCACGGAGTCGGCGATCAGGTCGCGGGAGGGGAGGCTGTAGAGCATCCCGCCGTGGCCCATGGCGATGCCGTCGTCCACCGCGATGGTGTTGAACTCGCGCGGGATGCCGCCCGCCGCCTGGACCGCCTCGCTGACGATCCGGCCGACCGGCTGGAGGTGGGTGTGGCCGGGCACGAACTCGGTGAAGCTGTTGGCCACGGCGACGATCGGCTTGCCGAAGTCCTCGCGCGCTACGCCGGAAGCCTGCATAAGGGCGCGGGCGCCCGCCATGTTGCGGCCGTGGGTGACGGTGCGAGACCTCAGCTCGGGCACGGTGCTCGGCTCCCTCGTGATGCGTGCGTCATGCGGATCGGATCGGAGTCTTCTGAGCCTACGCCTGTGGCGGCGGATCCGGATGGTCCGTCCGGATCCAGAGACGGTCGGGTCACGGTGCGGAGATGTCCGATCAGCTCTCCGTCAGCTTCCAGTCGGTCTCGGTCAGCTCGTGGTCAGCTCGCGGACGGGCCTTGGACGGCCGTCTTGGACGGGCCTTGGGTTGGGCCTCGGGTGAGCCTTGACGGGCCTTGGGCGAGCCCTGGACGGGCCTTGACGGCTCTCGGTCAGCTCGCGGTCAGCCTCTTGAATGGGCTTGGACGGGCGTGGACGGGCTTGGTCTGCCTTTGGCGGGCGTTGGTCAGTTCTCGTCAGCCCCTGGTCAGTTTTCGGTCAGATAGCGCTCCAGGGTGGGGCCCACCATGGCGACGATGTCGTCGATCTCCGCCGAGGCGATCGGCTCCATCCGGAGCACGTACCGCAGCATCGTGATCCCGATCAGATGTCCGGCCGCGAGCTGGGCCCGGAACTCGGGGTCCGGCACGGTCAGCTCGCCCGCCATCCGCAGCAGCACGCGCCGCTCGATCAGGCCGCGCAGCACCGCGGCGGCGGCCTCGTTGGTGAGCGCGGAGCGCAGCACGGCGAGCACCGGCAGCCGGGTGGCGGGGTTCTCCCAGACGCCGAACATGAAGCGGGCCAGCCGCTCGCCCGCGCCCTCCTGGCTGCCGTGCACCACTTCCGGCGCGTTCATGGCGGGCGCGAGGATCAGCTCGATGGCCGCCTCGAAGACCCGCTCCTTGGTGCCGAAGTAGTGGTGGACCAGCGCCGGGTCCACCTCCGCGACCTTGGCGATGCCACGGATCGAGGTCTTGTCGTAGCCGTGCCGGGCGAACTCGTTACGGGCCGCGGTCAGGATCCGGTCGCGGGTGGCGGGGCCGTCGGCGGCGGCCGTACGGGCCGGCCGGCCACGCTTGCGGGGGCCCGTGGCGGGCCCGGTCGGGGCGGAGCTCATGAACCGGGCACCACCCTGCTCGGCGGGTTGGCCGAGGTCGGCGAGGCGAGGTGCAGCCGGGTGAAGGCCAGGGCCTCCGCCAGATCGGCCTCGCGCTCGGTCGTGGACATGGCACGCCGGGTGTTGACCTCGACGACCACATTGCCGTCGAAGCCGGTCGCCGCGAGCCGTTCCAGCAGCTCGGCGCAGGGCTGGGTGCCGCGCCCCGGCACCAGGTGCTCGTCCTTGTTGGAGCCATGGCCGTCGGCGATGTGGAGGTGGGCCAGCCGGTCGCCCATGCGGTCCACCATCTCCAGCGCGTCGGTACGGGCGGTGGCGGTGTGCGACAGATCGATCGTGAAGTGGCGGTAGTCGTCCTTGGTGACGTCCCAGCTCGGGGCGTACGCGAGCATCTCGCGGTCGCGATAGCGCCACGGATACATGTTCTCGACCGCGAACCGCACATCGGTCTCATCGGCCATCCGCCAGACGCCGCGGACGAACTCGCGGGCGTAGGCCCGCTGCCATCGGAACGGCGGGTGGACGACGACGGTGGACGCGCCGAGCTTCTCGGCGGCCGCTCTCGCCCGCTGCAGCTTGACCCAGGGGTCGGTCGACCAGACCCGCTGGGTGATCAGCAGACAGGGGGCGTGCACGGCGAGGATCGGCACCTGGTGGTAGTCCGAGAGCCGACGCAGCGCCTCGATGTCCTGGCTGACCGGATCGGTCCACACCATGACCTCGACACCGTCGTAGCCCAGGCGTGCCGCGATCTCGAAGGCCGTCGCCGTCGACTCCGGGTAGACCGAGGCTGTGGACAGTGCGACCTTCGCATCCGGGATGCGCACCACTGGCTCTGTCACGAGGGACAGCGTACGGCGGCTGCTCTCCGCAACCGAACCGCGGCGGCCTTTGCGGCTGAACCGCCCGCCGCTTGCGCGGACCGGGCGGGTGGGCGCGGGGGTTGTCCGGGGGAGCCCGGGGAAGGCCGTCGCCGGGCTACCGGGGAAGACCGGCCCCGGTCACGCTGTGTGATGGCGCTCGCGGGGGCACGCCGCGTGGTGACGGGCGTGCGGTGACAGGCGTGCGGTGCCAGGCATGCGGTGACGGTCGCGTCGTGGCGTCCGCGTGATGACGGTGGCACCGTGACGTCCGCGTGATGACGGTCGCGCCGTGACGTCCACGCCGTGACGGTCGCCTGATGACGGTCGCGCGGTCAGGTCGGGAGGTGGTCCAGGCGGCGCAGGATGACGCCCTCGCGCAGCGCCCACGGGCAGATCTCCAGCTGGTCCACGCCGAACAGGTCCATCGCGGCCTCCGCCACCAGCGCCCCCGCCGGGAGCTGTCCGGCCCGGCCCTCGGAGACCCCGGGCAGCTCGGCCCGTTCCCGGGTGGACATGGCGGCCAGCTTCGGCACCCACTCCTCCAGCGCCCGGCGGGCGAGCCGGCGCTCGACGTACAGGCCCTCGGCGGAGCGTGCGGCGCCGGTGATCCGGGCCAGCTGCTTGAAGGTCTTGGAGGTGGCCACCACGTGGTCCGGCGTCCCGTGGCGGCTGAAGTCGCCGACGCACCTGCCGATCTCGGCCCGCACATGGCGCCGCAGGGCCCGTAGGTCGGCCGGGTCGGGCGGGTCGCCGGGCAGCCAGGACGCGGTCAGCCGGCCGGCGCCCAGCGGCAGCGAGACGGCCGCGACGGGCTCCTCGTCCATTCCGTACGCGACCTCCAGCGAACCGCCGCCGATGTCCAGGACCAGCAGCTTCCCCGCGGACCAGCCGAACCAGCGGCGGGCGGCCAGGAAGGTGAGCCGCGCCTCGTCCGCGCCGCTGAGCACCTGGAGCCGGACGCCGGTCTCCTCGGCGACCCGGGTGAGGACCTCGTCGGCGTTGGACGCCTCACGGACGGCGGAGGTCGCGAACGGCAGGACGTCCTCGACGCCCTTGTCCTCGGCCGCCACCAGGGCCTCCTTGACCACGGTGATCAGGCGGTCGACGCCCTCGAAGCCGATGGCCCCGTCCCCGTCGAGGAGCTCGGCCAGCCGCAGCTCGGCCTTGTGCGAATGCGCGGGCAGCGGGCGCGCGCCGGGGTGTGCGTCCACCACCAGCAGATGGACCGTATTCGAACCCACGTCGAGGACACCGAGTCTCATGGTCTGAACGCTACTGCGCGGAATCGTGGTGTCATGCTCAGGTCCTACCTTCGTCTTTTCACCGTGGGGCCTACGCTTGCACCGTGGCAAAGACGAAAAAGGCGAAGCAGGGCAAAGGCCGGAAGACCGCCCAGGAGTGGCAGGCCGAGGAGCCGACGCCGTCCGGCGCCGAGGACGAGGTCGGTCTGGACTTCGCCCGCGCATGGGTCGAATTCCCCGATCCGGCCGATGACGAGCAGCTCTTCCGGTGCGATCTGACCTGGCTGACCTCCCGGTGGACCTGCGTCTTCGGCCAGGGCTGCCAGGGGATCCAGGCGGGGCGGGCCAGCGACGGCTGCTGCACGCTGGGCGCACACTTCTCGGACGAGGAGGACGAGGAGCGGGTCGGACGCCATATGGCCCGGCTGACACCGGAGATCTGGCAGTTCCACGACGAGGGGCACGCCTCGGGGTGGGTGCAGGAGGACGAGGACGGCGAGCGGCAGACCCGGCGCCACAAGGGCTCGTGCATCTTCCAGAACCGGCCGGGTTTCGCGGGCGGCGCGGGCTGCGCGCTGCACATCCTGGCGTTGCGGGAGGGGCGGGAGCCGCTGGAGACCAAGCCGGACGTCTGCTGGCAGTTGCCGGTGCGCCGCTCCTACGACTGGATCGACCGGCCGGACGAGACCCGGGTGCTGCGGATCACCATCGGCGAGTACGACCGGCGCGGCTGGGGTCCGGGCGGCCACGATCTGCACTGGTGGTGCACCTCGGCCACCTCGGCGCACGGGGGCGGGGAGCCGGTGTTCCGGTCGTACCGGCCGGAACTCACGGAGCTGATGGGCAAGGCCGGATACGACCGGCTGGCCGAGCTGTGCGAGCAGCGCCTGGCGTCCTCACTGCCGCTCCTGGCCCCGCATCCGGCGGATGGCGCGAACGAGCCGGGTGAGACGGACGGGATGGACGGGATGGACGGGATGGACGGGATGGGCGGGGCGGGCGGGGCGGATCCGGTCTGCTGACCGACCCGGCCCACGGGGCGTACGGGCTCACGTGACGTGCGGGCCCACGAGGCACGCGGCCCCACGTGACGTGCGGGCCTGCGCGGCGCACGGGCCCGCAGACCCGCCAGCGCTCGCAGACCCGCCACCGCCTGCGCTCGCGCCAGGCGTTCCGGGGTGCGCGGGCGGCAGGCCGCCCGGTGCCGGGACCGGGCCACCGGAGCGAGAGGCCCGCCGAAGTGGCCACCGGCCCAGAAACCACCCCCTCCGCGCCGCCGGCAATCCGCCGTGGGCAACCCCCGCCAGCAACCCCCCGCACCACC
>NZ_BBOX01000324.1 GCF_001553455.1 Streptomyces hygroscopicus subsp. hygroscopicus | reverse complement strand
CCACCCGCACTCGCCACCCGCAGCACCCGCACCCCCACCCGCCATCAGCGCTCCGCCACAGGTGTGTTCGAGGGCGCGGGTGAGGGGTCGTCCGGGGTCCGGGGTGGGTCGTCGGAGGGGTCCGGCGGGGTGGCCGTGGGCTCGGGGGCCGGGCCCCGGCCCTCGATCAGCACCACCGCGCCCGCCGGGTCCACCGTGACCCGGGCGCGCCAGTGACCGGCCGGTTCCCGGTCATGGTCCACCGAGACCGTGATGGTCGTGGAGTCGCCGGGCCGCAGCATCCCCGCCGTATGGCTCAGCTGGAGCCAGGGCGCCCCGGCGGAAGCCGACCAGCGCACCGGTGAGCCGCCGGACGCGGTCAGGGTGATGACCGTCACCTCGCCCTCGGGCTGCGCCGTGACCGTGAGCCGCCCCGGGCCGGGGACGGGCCGGGAGGGTCCGGAGCCGTCCCCGGGGCGCCCGCCGGCCGGGGAGCCGTCCGGGCGGGAGGCGTCGCCGCCCTTGCGCCCCGGCCGTCCCCCCTTGCCGTCCGCGCCGATGACCTCGACCGACAGATCCGCCCCGCGCCGCCCCGCCTTGGCACCCCGGCCGGGGCCGAACCGCGTGCCGGAACGGTCCTGCGCGCTGCCGGTCTGCTCGTACGAGCGCCGGGTGAGCCGGTCCTGACCGGCCGGGGCCTGGTCGGTGGCGTCCACACCGGCGGCGGCCACCGAGTCCGTGTCGCGTTCGTCACCGGCGAGCGGGGCGCCCCAGTAGGCGGCCCACAGCGCCAGCACCGGGGCCGCCACGACCGTCGCGACCACCGTCGTCGTCACCGCGCGGCTGCGCATCCGGCTGCGGCGGGCGGCCCGGTCCTGGGGCTCCAGCGGAAAGCCGCGCCGGTCGAACCGCGGCCCGGCGCCCACCCGGGCCGGGCGTCCGCCGACCGCGCTCAGCATCGCCGCGTGCACGGCGGCCCGCGGCGCCTCCACCACCGGCAGCGCGGCGGGCGCGGCCGCCGTACCGGGCCAGGGCCCGTCGGCCGTCGCCCGCTCGGCCATCCGGCGGCACTCGCGGCAGTCGTCCACATGGCGCACCAGCTCACGGCGGAGCGCGGCGGAGAGCAGCACCTGGGTGTCGCCCGCGAGCCGCGCGACCACCGGGCAGTGGCCCAGCTCGACGACGGCGAGCGCGGCGCGGGTCCGCTCCACCTCGCAGGCGGCGCTGGAGATCAGGGCGCGGGTCTCCTCCTGGCCCTTGCCGAGCACGGCGGCCACCTCGGACGGGCCGAGCCGGTGGCGCACCGCCAGCTCGAGCGCCTCCCGCTGCTCGGGGGTGGTCCCGGCGGCCTCCGGCCAGGCCAGGGCGGCCAGTTCGCGGCGGCGCTGGGCGGCGAGCGCCTCGGGCAGTTCGGCCCCGGCGCCGTCGTCCGGGGTGTCCGTCCCCGTACGGTCCCGGCGCTCGGCGAGCTTGCGCAGACAGGCCCAGCGGGCGACCGCGTAGAGCCAGGGGCGGGACAGCTCGCCCTCCGTATCCGTATCCGTCCGGCTCCAGCTCCGGCCCCGGCCGCGGCGGCGCTCGGCCACCGCCAGCACATCCCCCACCGCGACGGCCGCGGCGTCGTGTTCGCACAGGGCCGACAGGCAGTAGGTGAACAGGCCGTCGAGGTACGGCTCGTAGCGTTCGGGAGGCCGCTGGGGGCGGGTGGTGGTGGAGCGGGGCGCACGGCGCTGCGCCCGGTGGGTGCCGGTGGCCTGTGTCGAGTGCTCGGACCTGCTGCTCATCACCCGGCGACGGTAGGCGGATGATGCAGACTTCCTCGCGCCACTTGCGCGGTTTTAACCCTTACGGGTGACCATCTCGCTCATAAGGGGACAGGTGTCCCCCTCCGGCGGCCGCAACCTGCTATGCGCTCACGGGTCGCCGCCGGGCCCCGCCGGAGGCTTCCGGCCATCGCGTCCGCACCGCCGTTCGGCTCTGTCGGTGGCCGACGCTAGCGTTACGGCATGGCTGCCCGTAGCTCCTCCCGCTCATCCGCCAAGGACCGGCCCTCCTACCGCTGCACGGAGTGCGGCTGGACCACCGCCAAGTGGCTCGGCCGTTGTCCGGAGTGCCATGCGTGGGGCACGGTCGAGGAGTACGGCGCGCCCGCGGTGCGGACCACCGCACCCGGCCGGGTCACCTCGGCGGCCGTGCCGATCGGCCAGGTCGACGGCCGTCAGGCCACCGCGCGGAGCACGGGCGTGGACGAGCTGGACCGGGTGCTCGGCGGCGGGCTGGTCCCGGGCGCGGTGGTGCTGCTCGCCGGGGAACCCGGCGTCGGCAAGTCCACGCTGCTGCTGGACGTCGCCGCCAAGGCCGCCTCCGACGAACACCGCACGCTCTACATCACCGGTGAGGAGTCGGCGAGCCAGGTGCGGCTGCGCGCGGACCGCATCGGGGCGCTGAGCGAGCATCTCTACCTCGCCGCCGAGACCGACCTCTCCGCGGTCCTCGGCCATCTCGACTCGGTCAAGCCCTCGCTGCTCGTCCTGGACTCGGTGCAGACCGTCGCCTCGCCCGAGATCGACGGCGCGCCCGGCGGCATGGCGCAGGTGCGCGAGGTGGCCGGGGCGCTCATCCGCGCATCCAAGGAGCGCGGTATGTCCACGCTGCTGGTGGGCCACGTCACCAAGGACGGTGCCATCGCGGGGCCCCGGCTGCTGGAGCATCTGGTCGATGTCGTCCTGCACTTCGAGGGCGACCGGCATGCCCGGCTGCGGCTGGTCCGCGGGGTGAAGAACCGCTACGGGGCGACGGACGAGGTCGGCTGCTTCGAGCTGCACGACGAGGGCATCACCGGGCTCGCCGACCCCTCCGGGCTGTTCCTCACCCGCCGCGACGAGCCGGTGCCGGGCACCTGTCTGACGGTCACCCTGGAGGGTCGCCGTCCGCTGGTGGCCGAGGTGCAGGCGCTCACCGTCGACTCCCAGATCCCCTCCCCCCGCCGCACCACCTCCGGCCTGGAGACCTCCCGGGTCTCGATGATGCTCGCCGTCCTGGAGCAGCGCGGCCGGATCAGCGCGCTGGGCAAGCGGGACATCTACAGCGCCACGGTCGGCGGGGTGAAGCTGTCCGAGCCCGCCGCGGACCTGGCCGTGACGCTCGCGCTGGCCAGCGCGGCCAGTGACACCCCGCTGCCCAAGAACCTGGTGGCGATCGGCGAGGTGGGGCTCGCGGGCGAGGTCCGGCGGGTCACCGGCGTGCAGCGGCGACTGGCGGAGGCGGCCCGGCTCGGCTTCACCCACGCCCTGGTGCCGGGCGACCCGGGCCGGATCCCGGACGGGATGCGGGTGCTGGAGGTCGCGGACATCGGTGACGCGCTGCGGGTGCTGCCCCGGCGGCGGGAGCGGGGCGACAAGGCGCGGGCGGGCGCGGAGGACCACGGCTGACGGGGCGAGGGCCGTGGCACACATGGCCGAGGCGGCGAAAAACCACGACTCACATGGCTGAGACACATGGCACACGTGGCCGAAGACGGTGGCATACGTGGCCCGCGACCATGGCACACATGGCCCACGACGGTGGCACACATGGCCGAGGCGGCGGGCGGGGCGCCGGAGGGACACCGTGGCACACCGCCGACGCACGTCCGAGGCACGGCCGACGCACGTCCGACGCACGTCCGAGGCACGGCCGACGCACCGGCAGCACACTGGTGGCACACCGGCCGGAGGCGAGGCCGAGTGCCCTGGTGAGGGCGTGCGGCAAGGGGTGGTGAGCCATGTGGCGCGCGGCGCGGAGGGGGTCGTACTCCGTTTCACGCCCACGGGCGTACGCCGGGAGACCCCACGGGAGGCCAGTGGCCGCCGGTAGACTTTGCCCTGGTCTCGCCCGTACGTGGCCTCGCACACCGGCATGGCAGGGCGACTCGCGGCACCGACAGACCTTGCGACGGAGGAGTGCAGTGGCAGCAGGCGACCGGGCAGCGGCACCCGGCAAGGCCGATGGTCTGATGCGTGCCTCCCTGAGCGCGGTCGCGCCCGGCACGGCGTTGCGCGACGGCCTCGAGCGCGTCCTCCGGGGGAACACCGGCGGCCTGATCGTGCTCGGCACCGACAAGACCGTCGAGTCGCTGTGTACCGGCGGCTTCGTCATCGACGTGGAGTTCACCGCGACCCGGCTGCGCGAGCTGTGCAAGCTGGACGGCGCGCTGGTCCTCGACAAGGACATCACCAAGATCGTGCGAGCCGGGGTGCAGCTGGTCCCGGACGCGGCGATCCCCACCGAGGAGACCGGCACCCGGCACCGCACCGCGCAGCGCGTCTCCATCCAGACCGGGTTCCCGGTGGTCTCCGTCAGCCAGTCGATGCGGCTGATCGCGCTGTATGTCGACGGCCAGCGGCGGGTCCTGGAGGACTCGGCGGCCATCCTCTCCCGCGCCAACCAGGCGCTGGCCACCCTGGAGCGCTACAAGCTCCGCCTCGACGAGGTCGCGGGCACGCTCTCGGCCCTGGAGATCGAGGACCTGGTCACCGTCCGGGACGTGAGCGCGGTCGCACAGCGGCTGGAGATGGTCCGGCGCATCGCCACCGAGATCGCGGAATACGTGGTCGAGCTGGGCACCGACGGCCGTTTGCTCTCCCTCCAGCTGGACGAGCTGATCGCGGGCGTCGAGCCGGAGCGGGAGCTGGTGGTGCGTGACTACGTCCCGGAGCCGACCGCCAAGCGCACCCGCACGGTGGCCGACGCGCTCGCCGAGCTGGACCGGCTGACCCACGCCGAGTTGCTCGAACTCCCCATCGTGGCGCGGGCGCTGGGGTACTCCGGTTCGCCCGAGACCCTCGACTCGGCGGTTTCGCCGCGCGGCTTCCGGCTGCTGGCGAAGGTGCCGCGGCTGCCGGGCGCCATCATCGAGCGGCTGGTGGAGCACTTCGGGGGTCTGCAGAAGCTGCTGGCGGCGAGCGTGGACGACCTGCAGATGGTGGACGGCGTGGGCGAGGCGCGGGCGCGCTCGGTCCGCGAGGGCCTGTCGCGGCTGGCCGAGTCGTCCATCCTGGAGCGGTACGTCTAGCGTTTCCCCGGCCGGTACATCGTCCACGTTCCCCGAAGCGGTACGCCTGGCGTTTCCCGGCGCGGTACGCCGTCCAGCGGTCGTCCGCAGGACGTCCAGCAGTCGACGCCCCTCCCCCACACGTCCACACGTCGTCCGCGCGTCCGTCCGGGCCGGGCGCCGCCCGTGTACCGGCGCCCCGGGATGCTCCGGGGCGCTCCCTAGTCCTTCTCGAGGACGAACGACACCTGGGCGGTGCCGAGGCCGTCCACCTTCGCCTCGACCAGATACGTACCGGCCTTCGCCGACGCGCTGCCCGAGGGGGTGGCGCAGTGCTCGGCGCTGCGCTTGCGGTCCCACTCCACGGTGCGCTTGGTCTGGCCGGAGCCCGGCACCTCGACCAGCGCGGTGGCGCTGCCCTCGGGGCAGTCGCCGGAGGCCCAGACGTGGGCGTTGTCGGCGTCCGTGATGGTCAGTGAGGCCGCCGCGCGCCCGAAGTCGACCTTGCAGGACTTCGACTTGGTGTTCTTCACGACGATCTCGAACGTGGGCTTCTCCTCCGGCGCCCAGGTGTTCTTCACCTTGGAGCCCTTGACGCTGCGCACCGCCAACTCCACGTCGCCACGGCGGCAGTCCGGCAGGCTCGACCCGGCGGGCAGGGCCTGTCCGGTCCCGGTGCCGAGGCCGTCGCCACCGCCCCCGCCGCCACCCGCCCCACCGCCCGAGGAGCCGCCCGAGCCGGAGCCGCCGCCACCACCCGAACCGCCGCCGGTGTCCTCACCGCCGTCGTCCGAGCCGCCGCTGCCGCCCGAGCCGCCCGAGCCGGAGCCGCCGCCGTCCGACTCGTCGCGCCCACCCGGCCGTTCGCTGTTCACCGGGCCGGAGGAGGAGGGCCCCGGGGTGATCGTGCTCGCGGGTCCCCCGCCGCCCGCTCCCTTGCCCTCGTCACTTCCGCCGTCGCCCGAACCACCCCAGCCGAAGGCCCAGATGACGAGGAACAGGATGCCTATGAGCATGGCCAGCGCAACGGCCCTCCGCCGCCAGTAAATGGAGGAGGGAAGCGGCCCGATCGGATTGCGCAGAGATCCCACGCGGAAACTCTACGAGAGATCGGCAGCTTTACCGGCCAATAACCCTCGCTACGGGCCCTACTTTTCTCATGATCCGACCGGATCCCGCACATGAGGCCGTCCCGAGGCCGCACCTGGCACGCTCCGAGGGCGCCCCCGGCACGCCCCGGGGCCGCACCCCGGCACGCCGCGAGGCCGCACCCCGGCACGGCAAGCGGCCATCCGTTCCCCCATCGGCGCCCGGATTGCACGATTTCGCGGCGCCGTGGCGCGGCTCGACCCGAACGCCCGCGCCCTGGGCCCCCGCGGGCCGTCCCGTCGTGTCAGGATCGAGAGCGATGACTGCCATTTCCGCTTCCGCCGTCCCGGCCGCCGCATCCCCCGACCCCGACGGAGCCGTTCTGCACCGGCCCGTCATCGACTGGTTCGACGCGCACGCACGCGACCTGCCCTGGCGCCGCCCCGAGGCCGGCGCCTGGGGTGTGATGGTGAGCGAGTTCATGCTCCAGCAGACCCCGGTGAACCGGGTGCTGCCGGTCTACGAGCAGTGGCTCGCCCGCTGGCCGCGCCCGGCCGACCTGGCCGCAGAACCGCCCGGTGAGGCGGTCCGCGCCTGGGGCCGGCTCGGCTATCCGCGCCGGGCGCTGCGGCTGCACGGCGCCGCGGCCGCCATAAGAGAGCGGCACGGCGGCGACGTGCCGAGCGACCACGCCCAGCTGCTGGCGCTGCCTGGCGTGGGTGAGTACACGGCGGCGGCCGTGGCCTCGTTCGCGTACGGCCAGCGCCATCCGGTGCTGGACACCAACGTCCGCCGGGTGTTCGCCCGCGCGGTCGGCGGCGCGCAGTACCCGCCGAACGCCACCACCGCCGCCGAGCGCAAGCTGGCCCGCGCCCTGCTCCCCGACGACGAGCCGACCGCGGCGCGCTGGGCGGCCGCCACGATGGAGCTGGGCGCGCTGGTCTGCACGGCCCGCACGCCCGACTGCGCACGCTGCCCGATCGCCACGCTGTGCGCCTGGCGCCAGGCCGGTTCCCCGGAGCACGACGGACCGCCACGGCGCGGCCAGACCTACGCCGGTACGGACCGCCAGGTGCGCGGCAAGCTGCTCGCGGTGTTGCGGGAGGCGGTGGCGCCGGTGCCGCAGGCGGCGCTGGACCGGGTGTGGGACGAGCCGGTGCAGCGGGCCCGCGCACTCGACGGGCTGGTCTCCGACGGGCTGGTGGAACCGCTCGCGGGCGGGCTCTACCGGCTGCCGCTGACCTGAGCCGGATCGCGTCACGACACCGCCCCGGCCCTGACGCCACGACACCGCCCCGGCCCTCACGTCACAGCACCGTCACCGGGCCGGGGCACCTCACGTCACAGCACCGCCACCGGGCCGGGGCACCTCACGTGACAGCACCGCCACCAGCCTGGGCCACCTCACGTCATCACGTCACAGCACCGCCACCAGGCCCCGGGCCCAGGCCCGGGCCGGGGAACGCCTCGTCACGGCCCGGTCTGTGACAGAGCTGTGACACCGCCAGGACCCGGTTCTGACACTGCGTCGCACCGGGTTCCGTTGTTACACAACCTATGGGTAGCTGTGCGTTCGCCGAGGTGCTGATGCACATGGCGCCGCAACAGCGCCTCCGTAGCGTCCTTCCCGTGCCGACCGACAGGCCGGCCACACCAACGGTGGGGGAAGAGGGCGGTCCACGCCCTGTGAAGGCGGATGGAGGCTGCGATGTGCGGCAGTGGCAAGGTTCTGGACTTTGAGGAGTACGTGCGGAATCGGCAGGACGCGCTGCTGCGCAGCGCCCGTCGGCTGATCCCCGACCCGATCGAGGCACAGGACCTGCTCCAGACCGCCCTGGTGCGCACCTACGGCCGCTGGGACGGCATAGCCGACAAGTCGCTCGCGGACGCCTATCTCCGCCGCGTGATGATCAACACCCGTACCGAGTGGTGGCGCGCCCGCAAGCTGGACGAGGTGCCCACCGAGCAGCTTCCGGAGGCGAGTGTCGAGGACGGCACCGAGCAGCACGCCGACCGCGCCCTGCTGATGGACATCCTTTCGGTGCTCGCTCCCAAGCAGCGCAGTGTCGTGGTGCTGCGACACTGGGAGCAGATGACGACGGAAGAGACCGCGGAGGCGCTCGGTATGTCGACCGGAACGGTCAAGAGCACGCTGCACCGGGCGCTCGCCCGGCTGCGGCAGGAGCTGGAGAGCCGCGATCTCGACGCTCGCGCGCTCGGCCGTCAGGACGGGGAGGGCAAGCCGGCCGCCACGGTCCGGAAGCACACGCGGGTCCGGCGCGGCCGCCAGGAGCGGGGGCAGGAACGGTGCGCGGCCTGACCAGGGCCTCGCCCGGTGGCACAGTCATGATCGCGGGTGGCGCGGTCGTGGGCCTCGTCGCCGCGGGCGGCTGGATGCTGGCCGGATGCGGTGCGGCGGGCCAGGGTGTGCGCAAGGAGGGACCGGCGCGCACCGAATGGGCGTCCGCCGCGGCGGACTCGGGCGCGTACGCGGGCGGCCCCGCGTCGGGCCTGCCGTCCCGGGCCCGGCAGAAACTGGACGCGATCAAGCTGGTCAAGGCGGACCCCGAGGTCAGCGACGACCTGAAGGCGAGCCTGAAGCCCTGCGACAGCAAGCCCGAGGACAAACCCGAGGAGAAGCCCGAGGACACGCGGGAGGGCAAGCGCGAGGTCAAGGGCTACCCGGTGGACGTGGCCTACGGCCGGCTGACCGGCGACACCGCGTCCGACCTGGTCATCAACGTCATGACCTGCGCCGACGGCTTCGGTATCGGCTCGTATGTGTACCGCAAGGTGGGCGGCCGGTACGAGAACGTGTTCCGCGACGAACAGCCGCCGGTCTACGCCGGCGTCGCCAAGGGCGCGCTGCGTGTGACCAGGCTCTCCTACGCCTCCGGGGACGCGGTCTGCTGCCCTTCGAGCGAGGACGTGCTCACCTATCGCTGGACCGCGGCGCGGAAGGTGTTCACGGTGGTGTCCCGCAAGCACACCGACTACAGCAAGAATGTGCCCAAGGACGAACCGGCCCCGGCGCGGACCGCGGGGGCCGACGACGGAACGGAAGGCTGAACCGAGGCTGTGGCCGAGACCCATGTGCTCTTCGTCGAGGACGACGATGTCATCCGTGAAGCCACGCAGCTCGCCCTGGAGCGCGACGGCTTCCTCGTGACGGCGGCGCCCGACGGGCTGACCGGCCTCGAGCGCTTCCGGGCCGACCGCCCCGATATCGCGCTGCTCGATGTGATGGTTCCGGGCCTGGACGGGGTCAGCCTGTGCCGCCGGATACGCGACGAGTCCACCGTGCCCGTGATCATGCTCTCGGCGCGGGCCGACTCCATCGATGTGGTGCTCGGCCTCGAAGCCGGCGCCGACGACTATGTGACCAAGCCCTTCGACGGCGCGGTGCTGGTCGCCCGTATCCGGGCCGTGCTGCGCCGGTTCGGCCACGCCAGTGGCCCCGGCGGCCGGGCCGGGGAGGCCGCCGCCGAGGAGCCGGACGGCGGGGTGCTGCGCTTCGGCGATCTGGAGGTCGATCCCGAGGGCATGGAGGTCCGCAAGGGCGGCCGGCGGGTCGCGCTCACCCCGACCGAGATGCGGCTGCTGCTGGAGTTCTCGGCCGCGCCCGGCACCGTGCTCTCCCGCGACCGGCTGCTGGAGCGGGTCTGGGAGTACGGCTGGGGCGGGGACACCCGGGTCGTGGACGTCCATGTGCAGCGGCTGCGCGGCAAGATAGGCCAGGACCGGATCGAAACGGTCCGTGGCTTCGGCTACAAGCTCAAGGGCTGAGCCGGGGTGCGGCGGTTGGCATTGCGTACCGGGCTGCGGTGGAAGGTCAGTCTGGCCATCGCCGCCGTGAGCGTGCTCGTCGCGGTCGTGCTGAGCCTCGTCGTGCACAACGCGGCCCGCGTCTCGATGCTCGACAACAGCCGCACCGTGATGGACGAGCGGGTGAAGGTCGCCCAGCGCTGGTACGAGCAGTCCCGGGTGCTGGGATTCGGCGCCAAGCTGGACGACCCGCGCCTGCCCGAGCAGCTGAAGAAGGAGGCGTGGCGCGGGCAGCGCGCCACCTATCTGGAGGATTCCGGCACCGGCACCCCCGAGGTGTGGGCCTCGGTGCCGCTGCGGAACGGCAAGGTGCTGTCCGTCCACACCAAGTTCCAGGACCGCTTCGCCGTCCTCAACGACCTCGACCGGGTACTGATCATCGGCGCGGTGGCGGTGGTGCTGGGCGGTATCGCGCTGGGCGTGCTCATCGGCGATCAGCTCTCCCGCCGGCTGCGCAAGGCGGCCACCGCCGCCCGCAAGCTGGCCGAGGGCGACTCGGAGGTCCGGGTGCGGGAGGCGATCGGCGGCCGGGTCCGCGACGAGACCGACGATCTGGCGCGTGCGGTCGACGGCATGGCCGAGGCGCTGCAGCAGCGGCTGGAGGCGGAGCGCCGGGTCACCGCCGATATCGCGCATGAGCTGCGCACCCCGGTCACCGGGCTGCTCACCGCCGCCGAACTGCTGCCGCCGGGCCGCCCCACCGAGCTGGTACGGGACCGGGCGCAGGCGATGCGCACCCTGGTCGAGGACGTCCTGGAGGTCGCGCGGCTGGACGGCTTCGCGGAGCGCGCGGAGCTTCAGGAGATCGCGCTGGCCGAGTTCATCACCCGCCGGGTCCGGGCGGTGGCCCCCGACGCGGTGATCACGGTGGTGCGCGACGCGCATGTCTCCACCGACCCCCGGCGGCTGGAGCGGATCATGGGCAATCTGCTCGCCAACGCCGCCCGGCACGGCAAACCGCCCTTCGAGGTCACCGTCGAGGGGCGGGTGCTGCGGGTCCGCGACCACGGCCCCGGCTTCCCGGAGGAGCTGCTCAAGGACGGGCCGAGCCGGTTCCGCACCGGCAGCAAGGACCGCGCGGGCACCGGGCACGGCCTGGGCCTGACCATAGCCGCGGGCCAGGCGCGCGTCCTGGGCGCGCGGCTGACGTTCCGCAACGCCGATCCGGCGACGGACGGGGCGGACGGCGAGGGGCGGGGCGCGGTCGCCGTGCTGTGGCTGCCGGAGTCCGCGCCCACCAACACCGGCAGCTTCCCGGTCATCGAGGTGCCGGACTGAGCGCCACGCGGTGCGGCGACGCACCGCACAACGAAACGCGGCGCAACGGGACGCGGCAACGAGCACGACGGAACACGGCACAACGGAACACGGCCGGCGCATCCGCGCCGGCCGTGTTCCGTTGTGCCCCCCCATTCGCCTTCCGGCTCAGACCGCCTCGACCACCGTGGCCGGACGGTCGGCCGCGTCCCCGTCGCCGTCGCCGTCCGAGGACTTGACGGCGGCCCCGCGCAGCGGGACCTCCTTGACGAACCAGGCCGCGACGAAGCCGACGATGCTGATCAACGAGCCCCACAGGAACACCTGGTGCGCACCGCTGGCCACGGCGTGGGTGTACGCGTCCCGGATGGCCGGCGGCAGCAGCTTGAGGCTGGCGGGGTCGAGCTGGGCGCTTCCGGAGGTGACGGCCGCGCCCTTGCTGCCGACCCGCTCGGCCATGGTGTCCCGCACCTGGCTGGTGAACAGGGCGCCGAGGATCGCGACGCCGAAGGAGCCGCCCAGGGTGCGGAAGAGGGTGGCGGAGGAGCTGCCGACGCCCATGTCCTTCATCTCGACGCTGTTCTGGGCCACCAGCATGGTCGTCTGCATCAGGCAGCCCATGCCCATGCCGAGCACCGCCATGTAGACACCGGAGGTGAAGCGGGTGGTCTCGGTGTCCATCAGCGACAGCAGGAACATGCCCGCCATGATCAGGAAGCCGCCGACGATCGGGAACACCTTGTACTTGCCGGTCTGGGTGGTGACCCGGCCCGCGACCAGCGAGACGACCAGCATGCCCAGCAGCATCGGCAGCAGCAGCAGTCCGGAGTTGGTCGCCGAGGCGCCCTGGACGGTCTGCTGGTAGAGCGGCAGGAAGGTGGTCGAGCCGAACATCACGAAGCCGGTGAGGAAGCCGATGGCGGTGACCAGCGTGAAGTTGCGGTTGCGGAAGATGTGCAGCGGCAGGACGGGCTCGGCGACCCGCTGCTCGACGTACAGGAACACGGCGAGCGAAACGACACCGAGCGCGCCGAGCCCGATGATCTGGGCGGAACCCCACGCGTACTCGTTGCCGCCCCAGGTGGTGATCAGCACGAGCGCGGTGATGCCCACGGTCAGCAGGGCCGCTCCGGCGTAGTCGATCCGTCCCTCGGCGCGCTTCTTGGGCAGGTGCAGCACCGCGCTGATCGCGAAGAGCGCGACCGCGCCGAGCGGCAGGTTGATGTAGAAGATCCAGCGCCAGCCGAGGTGGTCGGTGAGGGTGCCGCCGACCAGCGGGCCACCGATCATGGCCACGGCCATCACACCGGCCATGATGCCCTGGTACCGGCCGCGCTCACGGGGCGGCACCAGATCGCCGATGATCGCCATCACCCCGACCATCAGACCGCCCGCGCCCAGGCCCTGGAGCGCCCGGAAGCCGATCAGCTGGCCCATGCTCTGCGCCATGCCGGACAGCGCCGAACCGAGCAGGAACACCGCGATGGAGGTGAGGAAGACCCCCTTGCGGCCGTACATGTCGCCCAGCTTGCCCCAGATGGGGGTCGAGGCGGCGGTGGCCAGGGCGTACGCGGTCACCACCCAGGACAGGTGGTCGAGGCCCCCCAGCTCGCCGACGATGGTCGGCATCGCGGTACCGACGATCATGTTGTCGAGCATCGCGAGCAGCATCGCGATCATCAACGCGAAGATCACCACACTGGTGCTCCGCTGCTTCGGCTCGGCCCTGCCCCGCTCCCCCTGAGCGCCCTGAGCAGGCTGAGCCGGTCGCGAAGCGGATGGCGCTTCGCTTGGTGATTGTTTGCCGACCATGTTCTCCGTCTCCCCCCGGGTGGTGATGAGAGCCCTGACGCCCACTTACTTGCCGCCCGGCTAGTTCAGTACAGTGGAGTACAGTAAGGCGGCAACTAGCCGGGCGTCAAGTAAGTTTCGTTCGGCCTGCCACGGCAGTCACAGCAGCACAGGAGAGCACCATGGGCAGCACACCGCGGCGGGGCGACACCCGTCAGCGCATCCAGGACGTGGCCCTGGAGCTCTTCGCCGCGCAGGGCTACGAGAAGACCTCACTGCGCGAGATCGCCGAGCACCTCGAGGTCACCAAGGCGGCGCTCTACTACCACTTCAAGACCAAGGAGGACATCGTCCTCAGCCTGTTCCAGGACCTGAGCCGGCCGCTCGACGAGCTGATCGCCTGGGGCGAGGAGCAGCCGCGCACCCTGGAGACCAAGCTGGAGCTGCTGCGCCGCTACAGCGAGGCCCTGGACAGCGCCGAACCGCTGATGCGTTTCATGCAGGAGAACCAGGCGACGGTGCGCGAGCTGAGCATCGGGCAGATCTTCAAGAAGCGGATGTTCGCGATGTCCGCCCTGATCCTGGACCCCGAGGCGCCCCTGCTGGACCAGGTGCGCAGCGTCACCGCCCTGTTCAGCCTGCACGCGCGGATGTTCGCGCTGCACACGGTCGAGGGCGACCCCGGGGACAAGCGGGATGCCGTCCTGGAGGTCGCCCTCGATCTGCTGACGCAGGCTCACGCGTCGGCGGAGCACGGTGACGCATGAGTCACGGACGCGTGCATCACGAACCCATGCGTCACGGACCCGCGCACCACAGACCCGCGCACCACAGACCCGTGCATCACGGACGCGCGCACCACGCCCGACCGGGCGTCAGACCTTGACCCCGTGGTCGCGGAGGAACCTGAGCGGCTCGACGGCCGAGCCGTAGTTCGGCGTCGTACGGATCTCGAAGTGCAGGTGGGGACCGGTGGTGTTGCCGGTGTTGCCGGACAAGCCGATCTGCTGACCGGTGGTCACGGTCTGGCCGATCCGCACGTCGATCCGGGACAGATGCGCGTACTGCGAGTACGTCGCGTCGTCGTGCTTGATCACGATCGCGTTGCCGTACGCGGGGCCGTCACCGCCGCCGTTCGGGCCCGCCTTGACGACCACACCGCCGTGCACCGCGTGCACCGGGGTGCCCGACGGCACGACGAAGTCCTGACCGCTGTGGTTGTGCGACCACAGGTTGCCCGCCAGTCCGAAGGCGGCGCCTATCGAGTACGTGGAGACCGGGGTCTCCCAGGCGTCCGCCTTCTTCTTGGCGGCCGTGCTCACCGACGGAGCGGTGACGCCCGTGGACGCCCCGGCGGCGAACGCGGTGCCCGCGCCGCCGAGCGCGAGGGAGGCCCCCAGGCCCACCGCGATCACGGCGACGCGAGCCCGGGACACGGACGAATGCGAATAACGGCGGTTGGTGGCGCGCGGGGCCATGGGAAGTACCTCCAGAAGCGTCTTTGGGACGCCTCTTGTTATCCCGTTGCCGATGAATAGCCAAGGCGTTGTTCTACTAAGCGGTTACGTAGACAATTGCGTATGCGGATGCGTTCCTCCCGGATATTCCCGCAGACATCCGTAACACCTCTGACCTGCGACATCCCCTATTCTCCGTAGTAGGCCCCGAATGGCCTGTGCGCGATGTCACCTTCGGGCGGGACTTTGGGATGTCCGGTTCGGGACCAAGGTCCTCACCCCGCTGTACGCTGTCCGGCCAGGGTCACCCGACTACCGGGGGGAAATGGGACCGTGGAACCCGCAGCCATTGGCGCTCGCCTCGCCTCGGGCGTCGTCGCACCGCTCATCAGGAAACTGTTCGTCCAGGAGGGGCCGGGCGCCGGGCTGGTCGGCCGCCCGGTCCGCATCTCCTCCCTCGTCTCGTTCCGGGGCGAGCAGCGCACGCTGACCGAGAAGGACCTCAGCAAGCTCGCCGCCGAGCTGGTCGCACAGGCCACCCGGCACGCCGGCCCCGGCGAGCGGCCGTGCCCCGCCGACGAGGACAAGATCGTCGCCCTGCACCTGGCCACCACCCTGCACACCCTGGGCGACCTGGACATGGACGACGTCCAGGCGGTGCGGCTCGGCCACCGCGCCCTGGCCCGCGCGCTGATCGACGCGACCCTCGCCCAGGGCAACAAGCTGTTCCTCAGCCAGGGCGGCACCGTGCTCTACCAGCGGCTGCTGGACACCGCCTGCCTGCACATCCTGCACTTCTTCACCCAGCGCTCGACCTTCGTCGCCCGCACCCTCGTCGAACAGAGCGGCCAGCTCAACGAGCTGATCACCAAGATCGACATCCTGATCGAGCGCATCCCCTCCCAGTCGGCGCAGGACGCGCGGTTCGAGCGCCGGTACGCCGCATACATGATCGGCAAGCACTCCGCGCTGACCATCGTCGGGATCGACCTCAGCCACGCGGAGGCCGCCTGGCCGCTGGACGCCGCGTACCTCAGCCTCGAGGCCGTCCCCTCCCACCAGGACCGCCCCGAGGAGGCGTTCGAGGAGACGTTCGAGGGCACGGCGGACGCCGCCTCGCCCGCCGCCCTCCCCGCCGCCCTCCCCGCCGACCGGGCACTCTCCGGCCACCAGCGGGTGCTGCTGCGCGGCACCGCGGGCTCGGGCAAGACCACGCTCGTCCAGTGGCTCGCCGTCCACGCCGCGCGCCAGGAGCCGCCGCGCGGGCTGGAGCAGCTGATCGGCCGCGTCCCCTTCGTTCTCCCGCTGCGCACCATCGCCCGCCGGGACGCGCTGCCCTCCCCCGCCGCGTTCCTGGCCGCGGTCCACAACCCCCTGGACGGCGCCCAGCCGCCCGGCTGGGCCGACCGGGTGCTGTCCGCCGGCCGCGGACTGCTGCTGATCGACGGCATCGACGAGATCCCCGAGCGCGACCGCGAGCGCACCCGGGCCTGGCTGGCCGACCTGCTCATCGCCTATCCCGACAACCTGTGGCTGGTCACCTCCCGCCCCTCCGCCGTCGCCGACGACTGGCTCGGGGCGCAGGGCTTCACCGAGTTCACGCTGTCGCCCATGAGCCGCGAGGGCATGGCGGCGTTCATCGACCGCTGGCACGACGCGGCCCGCCAGACCTGCCGCACGGAGGAGGAACGGGCGGCGCTGCGGGACTACCAGTCCGCGCTGCACACCGCCGTCCGCACCAAGCAGGACCTCAGCAGGCTCGCCACCAACCCCCTGATGTGCGGCCTGATCTGCGCCCTGCACCGCGCCCGGCGCGGCTATCTGCCGCCGGGCCGCAAGGCGCTGTACGACGCGGCGCTGTCGATGCTGCTGACGCGCCGCGACACCGAGCGCCGCATCTACGCGCCCGGTGACGTCCAGCTGGACGAGGAGCCGCAGATCCAGCTCCTCCAGCGGCTCGCCTACTACCTGATCCGCAACGGCGAGGCCGAACTGGACCGCGACCGCGCGGAGCGCCTCATCGAGGAGGCCCTCCCCTCCGTCCCCTCCGCCCAGGCGCTCGGCGACGCCCCCGCCATCCTGCGCCATCTGCTGCTGCGGAGTGGGCTGCTGCGCGAACCCTCGGCGAACACGGTGGACTTCGTCCACCGCACCTTCCAGGACTACCTGGGCGCGAAGGCGGCGGTGGAGGCGTGGGACGTCGGTCTGCTGACCAGGAACGCGCATGACGCGCAGTGGGAGGACGTCATCCGCATGGCGGTGGCGCACGCCCGGCCGCGCGAGCGGGCGGAGCTGCTGGGGAAGCTGCTGGTGGAGGCGGCGCGCTGGGACCCCAAGGCGTCGCTCCGGCAGAAACTGCTGGCCATGGCCTGCCTGGAGCACGCGCCCGATCTGGACCCGGCGGTCCGGGACGAGGTCACGCGGAACGCGATGGAATTCATCCCGCCCGTGGACATCCCGCGAGCCCGGGAGCTGGCCACGGTGGGCCCGCTGGTGCTGGATGTCCTTCCCCCGCCGGAGGGGCTGACCGACGAGGTGGCGGAGTGCTGCGTGGTGACGGCCTCACGGATACCGGTGGACGCGGCGATCCCGTATCTGGCCCGGTTCGCCGACCACCCCTCGATCGCGGTGCGTGCCCAACTGGCGTCGAGCTGGGGGCGGTTCGACACCGAGCGCTATTTCCATGAGGTGATCCTCCGCCTGGACCGGGACGGCCTGTACTTCGTGGCCGAGTCCATGGAGCATCTGCGCCTGCTCGTGGACACCGGGCCGCGCCCTTGGCTGATCCTGCGCGGAGGCTTCACGGAGGACGAAATCAGGAACGGCCTCCGGGGGGAGGAGGTGACGCGGCTGCGGCTGACCGGAAACGACCTGGTCAGCGATCTCGGCGCCGCGCTCGGCCAGCTGACGCACCTCGAGACGCTCTACGTGACCGCCTGCCCCCTGGCTCGCGACCTCGGCCCGCTGTCGGAACTCCCCCTCCGCACGCTGGTATTCGAGCCATCCTCGCTCTCACTTCACGCGGACCCCCTCCCGGAGGGCCTGAACACCCTGGTGGGGCTGGAGCGACTGAAGATCGCCGTCCGTGAGGCGGACATCCAGCCGCGCAGCTTCCCGCCCGGGATCACCTGGCTGGATGTGCAGGTGGTGGGAGACGGCCTGGGCGCTATGCCCTCGGCCTTCCCCCGGCTGCGGCATCTGCATGCCGCGTTCGTGAACGGGAGTCCCCCGCCCGTCACCCTGGCCCCGCTCGCCGCCCTCCCCGACCTGCGGACCGTCACCATCGTGGGCGCGGAGGTCGTGGACGCGCACGCGCTCCCCGGCGTCACCGTGACGGCATCGGGCGCTACTCCTCCCGGCTGATCCACTCGTTGCTGCCCAGCGGGTAGTCGTAGCCGGGGCGGCCCGCGGCGGCGCTGGTGCGGAACGGGGTGCCGTTGTTGTCGATGTGCACGGTGCCGCGGCGGTTGCCGCTGGACCAGTCCAGGGAGAGATCCCAGCGGACGTCGTGCGCCCTGGTGTGGGCGGTGACGTAGAAGACCTCCGGGTCGGACTCGCTGACCTTGTACGGGAAATCGCGCTGCCCGTTCTTGACGGTGACGGTCGGGCTGCCGTTGTCGAGGTCGACGTCGAACGACTTGGTCTCGACACCGCCGCCGCAGCCGACGCCCATCGAGTAGTCGTTCCAGGCGAGCGGGGCGCCCTTGGTGACGACGCGTACGTGCAGCGCCTCCAGGACGACGGTCTCCTTCCCGGCGCCCTGCACGGTGAGGGCGACGCGCTGCTCCCCCGAGGAGACCGCGCCGTACGCGGCGGACCAGCGGGGCGCGTTCTGCTCGGACGCGGGCGGGCCGACCTGCTCGGGTTCGGCGTCGACGAGGAAGTGCTGGCTGCACGGGCTGTCGTAGACGTAGGGGCGGGTGGCCACGTTGACCGGTACGCCGCCGGGGTGCTCGTCGGCGCCCCCGCCGCCGTCGGTGCCCCCACCGCCATGGGCGGACTCCGACGCCGAGGCGGAGGCGGAGGGCTTGCCGGACTTCGCGCTCCGGGACGGCGACGGGGAGGCCGACGCGGAGGGCCGCTTGTCGTCCGCCCGGCCGCCGGCGGAGGCGGTGCCGGTGGCCGGGGCGGCGGCCCCGGCGGCCTTCCGGTCACCGCCGTCGTCCCCGGAGGACGACAGGTCCACGGCGAGCACGACGGCTCCCAGGACGGCGGCCACGGCGACGGAGGCGATGAGCGCGGTGCGGCGCCGACGGGACCGGGGCCGTACGGGGGTGGAGGGGGCGGGGCCGCCGACAACCGGGGCATCGCCTCCGCCGGGTTCGCCGAGGTCGCGGGGTTGGTCGGGGTCGCGTGGTTGGCGGGGGCCGCCGGGGGCGCGGGAATCGCCGCTGGGATCGCGGGGTTGGCCGCCGGGGGCGCGGGAGCTGCGGGGGTCGCGGGAGCCGTGGGGGTCACCGCCTACGGACGTGGGCTCCGTCCCGCCCATGGC
>NZ_BBOX01000323.1 GCF_001553455.1 Streptomyces hygroscopicus subsp. hygroscopicus | reverse complement strand
GGTGACACAACTCCTCGGCGAATGGCCAGGAGCGCCGATGTTCATGAGAAACGACGGTATCCGTCCGGCTTGCCGACGCCACACCCCGGGAGAACCGGCTCAGTGCTGGGGGTCCTCGTCGTCGAAGTCGGGGAACTCGGTGGCCAGCAGGTGCTCCGCGGCGCCTTCGAGGGCTTGGGCGGTCTCGACGGAGCGGGGGAGCATGGTCTTCTCGTAGGCGTGGACGGCGTCGTCGACAGTCGCCGCGTTCGCCAGGGCCAGAGCGAGGTCGCTCGCGTCGAGCATGGCGAGGTTGACGCCGACCCCCAGCGGCGGCATGAGGTGGGCGGCGTCGCCGAGCAGGGTCACCGTCGGGTTGTGCTCCCAGGTGTGCGGCACGGGCAGGGCGAAGATCGGGCGGTCCACATAGGGGCCGTCGTTGTCGGTGATCATCTGCTTCATGCGGGGAGACCAGCGGGCGTAGCGCTCCAGGAGCAGGGCGCGGATGGCGCCGGTGTCCGTGGGCGTCAGACCGCTCGCGGTGATCCAGTCGGCCGGGGCGCGCTGGATCAGGTAGACGCGGATGTGGTCATTGCTGTTGCGCTGGGCGAACATGCCGCGCTCGCCGTCGGCGGCGTGCGCGCCGCCCTGGCCGACCAGTTCGGCGATCTCGGGGTGACGGGCTTCGACGTCGGAGAACCACGCCTCCAGAAAGCTGACCCCGCTGTATTCGGGGACGGCCGGCGAGACGGCCGGGCGCACGCGGGAGTAGGCGCCGTCGGCCCCGATGACGAGGTCGGTCTCGACGGTGGTGCCGTCGGTGAAGTGCAGCAGGCGTGGCCCCTGGGCGGGTCCGCTGACGCGGTCGAGGCCGTGGCCCCAGCGCACCGTGCCGGGCTCGAGGGAGCCGAGCAGCAGGTCGCGCAGCTGGCCGCGGTCGATCTCCGGCTTGAACAGCTCGTCGGGCTCGGGGACCTGATGGGAGGTGATCCGGCCGGTCAGGTCCATCTGGCGCATCTCCTGCCCTTCGGGGCGGGCCAGCTCGAAGAACTCGTCGAGCAGACCGGCCTCGCGCAGGGCGATCTGGCCGTTGTCGGCGTGCAGGTCCAGGGTGCCGCCCTGGTTGCGTGCGTCGGGGCCGGCGTCCCGGTCGTAGACGGTGACCGCGATGCCGTGCCGCTGAAGGATGCGGGCGCAGGTCAGCCCGCCGGGCCCGGCTCCGATGACGCTGATGCGCGCGTGAGCGGGGTTCGGAGATGTCATGAATGCGTCCTTCGCTGGGGGATGGGTGGCACGTCGCGGCCGGCGGGTGGCGTTGCCGGTGCTCGGGATCCGGGGGCGCGACGTGCCACGGCAGGCGGCGGTCGCCGGATCGGTTGCCGCGGTCGGACCGCGGTGTCTGGTCCGGGCAGCCCAGGGCCTGCGGGACTCGGTCTGTTCCGTAGTTCCAAAAGTAGAGTATGCAGAAAAGTAGAATGTGACAACTCTTCTTCTGGTGGCACTTTCGGATAGGCTCACGGCATGACCGAGCCCGTTGTCAGCCGCCGCGAGCGCAAGAAGGCCGCCACCCGGCGGGCGATCGCCGACGCCGCGCTCCAGCTCTTCCTGGAGCGCGGCTACGACCACGTGAGCATCAAAGACATCGCCGAAACCGCGGACGTGTCGACCGCCACCGTCTTCAAGCACTTCACCGGCAAAGAAGCCCTCGTGTTCGACCAGGAGGAGAGCACGGACGCGCACCTGGCCGCGGCCGTGCGGCAACGGCCCGCGGGACAGAGCGTCATCGACGCCCTGCGCGAGCACGTACTCGCCACCTGGCTGCCGATCGCCGAGCACCCCCAGACAGCGGAGTTCACCCGCCTGGTCAACACCACCCCGGCGCTGCGCGCCTACGCCGAACGCATGTGGACCCGGCACACCGACACGCTCAGCGCGGCCATCGCCGACGAGTACGGCGTGGACCACGACAACCTCGCCTGCACTGCCCTGGCCCGCTTCGTCCTTGAGGTCCCCGCCCTGGCCCAACGGCAGAAGGACCGCAGAGCGGCCGTCGGGGAAGTCTTCGACATCCTCGCCAACGGCTGGCAGCCCCCCGGCTGCCATGACGCGCCAAGAGACACATGAGCACGCCAAGAGGCGCATGAGGCAGGAGAACTGGGCAGGCGGGCCGGGCTCGTGCGTGGAGTACTCGCCGAACCGGTTGATGTGCTCGGTCGGGTACGGCGAGACGCGGGCCAGGTCCTCGTCGGCGCACCTCTCCGAGCCGAGAGCCGCGACGTCGCCGCAGCGCGGTTCCCCGGCGCGGTGCTTGCGGCACTGATGTCCCGCGGCGCCCGCCGGGGAGGAAGCCGGTCGCCTGCTTCCTCCGCGGCAGCCGAACGGGGCCGTCCCTGACGTGCTTCAGCCGATGTCCAGGACCGCCTTGCCGTGGAGGCGGCGGTCCAGCAGGGCGGCGACGGCCTCCTCGGCCCGGTCCCAGCCGCCGCGCCAGGTGATCTGGGGGTCGAGGTCGCCCGTCGCGACGCGCTCCGCGAGCCACCCGAGGTCCGGGCCGATGTCGGGGCGGTCCAGCAGGTAGAAGGTGACGATCGAGCGGTTGTGGCGCCCCTCGTTGCCGTAGAGGGCCCCGAACGGGAAGGTCTCGGGCTGCCCCGTCACATGGCCGACGGAGACCAGGGTGCCGTGGGCCGCGAGCTTGTCGTACGCCGCCACCAGCTGGGGTCCGCCGACCATGTCCAGTACTCCGTGCACCGGCTCGCCGACCTCCTCCGGCCCGGTGATCACCTCGTGCGCGCCCAGTGCTCGCAGGGCGTCGCCGTGCGCGTCCGGGTCGCCGGTGGTGGCGATGACATGGGCGCCGCCGAACCGGGCGAGTTGGACGGCGTACCGGCCCACCCCGCTGGTGGCGCCCGTGATCAGGATGCGCCGGCCGAGGGTGTCGCCGATCCGGCGCAGGGCGCGCAGGGCGCTGCCGCCCGCGACCGGGATGGTGCTGATCGCGCCGGGGTCGGCACCGGCGGGCGGGACGCCGAGCATCCCGGTGTCCACCGCGCGCAGTTCCGCCCAGCCGCCGTCCGCGCCCAGGGTGACGACGGGGGTGCCGGCGGCCGGGCCGGAGCCGTCGGCGGCCGCGCGCTCGACCACCCCGGCGGCGTCCCAGCCGAGCACCGCGCCGTCGGGGGCGTCGGTCCGGTGGGCGACTTCGCCGTAGTTGAGGGAGGTGGCGGTCACCCGGACCAGCGCCTGGTGCGGGGCGGGTTCGGGGTCGGCGGTCTCGCCGAGGCGGAGGCCGGAGGGGGAGGAGTGGTCAACGAGCAGGGCGCGCATGGCGTTTGCCTCTTTCGACGTGGGGTGGCGGACGTGGTGTGAGATGGCGGACTCAGTTATGCCACCGAGTGGCAGATGCGTGCAAGTGGCGTCACCGGCGGCGGTTACACTCGTCGCCGTGACTGCCGCTCCTCCCTCCTCACTGCGCGAACGCAAGAAGCGGCGCACCCGTCAGGCGCTCATCGACACCGCGCTGGAGCTGTTCACCCGCCGTGGTTTCGGCGGGGTGACGCTGGATGAGCTGTGCGAGGAGGTGGAGGTCTCCAAGCGGACCTTCTTCCGCACCTTCACCAGCAAGGAAGACGTCGCGATGGCCCCCGACCAGGACCTGTGGCGGGCCTTCCTGGAGGAGTTGGAGACCGTGGACCCGGGCGGGCGTCCGCTGGTGGATCTGGGGCGGGACGCGCTGCTGGCCGCGCTGGAGAGGATGGACGACGAGGGCTGGACCCGGCGGCTGCTGCTCAGCCGGCGGCTGGCCGAGCGGACTCCCTCGATGGGCGCGCACGGTCTGCAGTTCTGCGAGGCGACCACCCAGGAGGCGCTGGAGATCCTGGACCGGAGGTTCGGCCTCGGGGCGCCGGGGGACCTCCGGCCGCGGCTGGCCGTGGACATGCTGATCGCCGCGTTCCGGGGCGCGGTGGCGGGCTGGGCGGCGCAGGTGGGCGGGGCCGTGGGTGAGGCGGGTGTGGCTGGTGTGGCTGGTGTGGCGGATGTAGCTCGTGTGGCTGGTGTGGGTGTGGCGGATGTAGCCGGTGTGGCTGGTGTGGGTCTGGCAGGTGTGGCTGGTGTGGCGGATCGGGTGGAGCCGCCGCCCCGTCAGGACCTGGCCGTCCGCCTCCGCGTGGAGCCGCCCTCCCGTCAGGACCTTGCCGTCCGCCTCTGTGCGGCCGTCGCCGCCCTCCCCGGGAGCCTCGCCCTGACCACCGGCCCCGCTGCGGACGACGAGCCGGCCGTCAGCTGAGCCTTCCCCTCAGGGGACACGGTGGTCCGCGGCCCGGTTTCCGGTCGGCGGCGCCCTGTCGCGGAGCCTGACCGTGCGGAATCCTCCCGTGACATGAGCAGATCCCTGAACCGTCGTGTGAGTGGCTGGATCTGGCCCCTCGTCATCGGACTCGCCTGCACGCTCACCTGGAGCTCACCGGCCGGTGCGGACACCTCCCGCGCCGGGCTCGGTGCCGCCCTCGACACCGTGCTCGCCGACCCCCTGCTGAAGGGCGGCGCGGCCGGGGTGGTGGTCGCCGACGCCGAGTCCGGTGCGGTCCTCTACCGGCACCGGCCCGATGACCGGCTGATGCCCGCCTCCAACACCAAGCTGTTCACCTCGGCCGCCGCCATGGGGCTGCTCGGTCCCGGCCACCGCTTCCGTACCGACGTCCGCACCGACGGCTCCCGGCACGGCCGTACTCTCCGGGGCGATCTGTACCTCCGGGGCACCGGCGACCCCACCATGCTGGCCGCGGACTACGACCGCCTGGCCAAGAGCGTCGCCGACGCGGGTATCACCAAGGTCACCGGGCGGCTGATCGCCGACGACACCCGGTTCGACGCCCAGCGGGTGGGCCGGTCCTGGGCGGCCGACGACGAGTCCTCGTACTACGCGGCGCAGATCTCCGCGCTGACCCTCGCCCCCGACACCGACTACGACGCGGGCAGTGTCATCGTGGAGGTCACCCCCGGTGCGGCCCCCGGCGACCGGCCGAAGGTCACGGTCACGCCGCCGAACGCCTACGTACGGATCGACAACCGCGCCACCACCGGAAGCGGCGGCCTCACCGTCGAACGGCGGCACGGCACCAACACGATCACCGTCAGCGGCGCCGTCCCGGCCGGGGCCGCGACCGTCAAGGAGTGGGTCAGCGTCTGGGAGCCGACCGGCTACGCCACCTCGGTCTTCGCCGACGCGCTCGAGCGGCACGGCGTCCGGGTGGCCGGGCCCACCCGGCTGGGCAGGGCCACCCCGGCGGACGCCCGGGTGCTCGCCGCCCACCGCTCCATGCCGCTCAAGGAGCTGCTGGTCCCCTTCATGAAGCTGTCGAACAACATCCACGCCGAGGCGCTCACCAAGGCCATCGGCTACGAGGCGGCCGGGCGCGGCACCTGGGACGCGGGCCTGGAGGCGACCGCCGACTGGCTGAAGAAGCAGGGGGTGGACGCCGGCGCGGTGCGCCAGGTCGACGGCTCCGGGCTGTCCCGGATGGACAACATCGCGGCCGGGCGCCTCACCGAGCTGCTGCTGTCGGTGCGTGACGAGCCCTGGTACGCCGACTGGTACGCCTCGCTGCCGGTGGCCTGCGCCCCGGACCGGTTCGTGGGCGGCACCCTGCGCTCGCGGATGTGCGACACCCCGGCGGCGGGCAACGCCCGCGGCAAGACCGGCTCTCTGACCGGCGCCTCGGCGCTGTCCGGCTATGTCACCGACGCGGACGGCAGGGAGCTGGTCTACAGCGTGGTCCTCAACAACTACCTCGCGGAGTCGGTGAAGAGTCTGGAGGACGCGATCGTGGTGACGCTCGCGAAGTCCGGCGAGGGCCATGCGGAGGCGGTGGCGCCGCGTACGGTACGGGGCGCCACCGCCGACGCGGCCGACGCCGGACGCGAATGCGCCTGGGCCAAGCCCCGGGGCTGTTGACGGCCGGGGTCTGGCTCGGGCCGGGCCGGTTTGTTGAACGCCGGGGTCTGCCTTGGGCCGGGCCCCGGGGGAGTTGGGTCAGGCCCCCGGGGCTGTTGGACGCCGGGTTCGCCCCGGGTCAGGCCCCCACGGGGTTGTTGAACGCCGTAGTCTGCCTTGGGCCGGGCCCCGGGGGAGTTGGGCCAGGCCCCCCGGGGCCGTTGGACGCCGGGTTCGCCCCGGGTCAGGCCCCCACGGGGTTGTTGAACGTCGAGGTCTGCCTTGCGCCAAGCTTCCGGGGGAGTTGGGCCAGGCCCCCGGGGCCGTTGGACGCCGGGGTCAGCCCTGGGGCAAGCCTCGTTCGCCGTCGAGCGGCAGGGTCAGTACCGGCGTCCCCGCCGCCGCGTCGGCGGACGGGCCGCCGGCCACCTCCACCTGCCAGGGCGCCGAGGTGCCGGTGGCCTCGGCGCGCAGTACCGCACCGTCCCGGACGACGGTGAACGTGGCCGCCGTCGTGCCGTCCGGGCGCGGCACCCGCACCGTGACCGGTTCCGCCGCCGGTTCGTACACCCGTAGCGTGATCCCGTCCACCCAGTCGGCGTCGGGGCGGTCGTCGGCCGCCCCGAACGGGATCACCGCGCCGGGGCGGGCCAGCAGCGGGAGGCTGAGGAAGCCGTGGGTCTCGTGCGCCCAGCGCGGGCCGTGCACCGTCCGCCCGCTGAGCACATGGGTCCAGACGCCCTCGGGCACGTAGTACCGGACCTCGCCCTCGTTGTCGAAGACCGGCGCGACCAGCAGGTCCCCGCCGAGCATGTACTGCCGCTCGAGACCCGCGCACGCCGGGTCGCCGGGGAACTCCAGGACCATGGCGCGCATCAGCGGGACGCCCTCGGTGTGTGCCTGCCGCGCCGCCTCGTACAGATACGGCATCAGCCGCAGCTTCAGCCGGGTGAACAGGCGCAGGCCCTCGACCGCCTCCTCGTCGAAGAGCCACGGCACCCGGTAGGAGGACGAGCCGTGCAGTCTGCTGTGCGAGGACAGCAGCCCGAAGGCGATCCACCGCTTGAACAGGGCCGGGTCCGGGGTGCCCTCGAAACCGCCGATGTCGTGGCTCCAGAAGCCGAAGCCGGAAAGACCCAGCGAGAGCCCGCCGCGCAGCGATTCGGCCATCGCCTCGTAGGTGGACTCGCAGTCGCCTCCCCAGTGCACCGGGAACCGCTGGCCGCCCGCCGTGGCCGAGCGCGCGAAGACCACCGCCTCGCGCTCACCGCGCCGCTCGCTCAGTGCCTCGTGGACGGTGCGGTTGTAGAGGTGGGTGTAGTAGTTGTGCATCCGCTCGGGGTCGGAGCCGTCCGCGTACACCACATCGGTGGGCACCCGCTCGCCGAAGTCGGTCTTGAAGCAGTCCACGCCCATGTCCAGCAGCGCGGTCAGCTTGGCCGCGTACCAGGCGCGGGCAGCGGGGCTGGTGAAGTCCACCAGCGCCATGCCCGGCTGCCACAGGTCCCACTGCCAGACGGAGCCGTCCGGCCGCTTCAGCAGATGGCCGGCCGCCTTGCCCTCGGCGAAGAGCGGGGAGCGCTGGCCGATGTAGGGGTTGATCCAGACGCTGATCCGCAGGTCCCGTTCGCGCAGCCGGCGCAGCATGCCCTCGGGGTCGGGGAAGACGCGCGGGTCCCAGGTGAAGTCGCACCACTGGTACTCGCGCATCCAGAAGCAGTCGAAGTGGAAGACGGACAGCGGCAGGGCGCGTTCGGCCATGCCGTCGACGAAGCCGGTGACCGTCTCCTCGTCGTAGGAGGTGGTGAAGGAGGTGGACAGCCACAGTCCGAAGGACCAGGCGGGCGGCAGCGCGGGGCGGCCGGTGAGCGCGGTGTAGCGGCGCAGGATCTCCTTGGGGCCGGGCCCGTGGATGACGTAGTACGTGAGCTCCTGGTCCCGGACGCTGAACTGGATCCGGGAGACCGCCTCCGAGCCGACCTCGAAGGAGACCCGGCCGGGGTGGTCGACGAAGACGCCGTAGCCCGCGTCGGTGAGGAAGAAGGGGACGTTCTTGTACGCCTGCTCGGTGGCGGTGCCGCCGTCGGCGTTCCAGATGTCGACGGCCTGGCCGTTCCGCACCAGCGGGCCGAAGCGCTCGCCCAGTCCGTAGACGGAGGTGCCGACCCGCAGCGTGAGCCGTTCGCGCAGGTAGTGCCGGCCGTCGGCGGTCTCCATGATGCCCATGTCCTTGACGCCGCTGCTGGTGAGCGTGTGCCCGGCGGCCTCCAGGTCCATCCGCCAGGGCCCGGTGCGGGCGAACCGTACCGAGAGCGCGCCCGAGATGAGCCGGGCCTCCTCGGCGTCGCAGCGCACCTCGGCGGCGCCCGCCCGGCGGGCGATCTCGAACGACGGGCCGCGCTCCACCCCGCCCGCGAAGTGGGTGATCCGGATGGCGATCACCCCGGGCATGGGGGCGGTGCAGGTGACGGTGAGGGCGGGGCCCTTGAGCAGATCGCCGCGGTGGCGGATGGGATGGGTGGGGGCGTGGACGGTGAGGGTGCCGGGGCCGGTCTCCACGTCGAGCACCTCGAAGGGGTGCGCGGCGCTGACGCCCTCGCGCAGCCTCCAGTAGCCGTCGCTGAACTTCATGCGGCTCTCCTCGTCATCTGACCGCGCCCATGGCGATGCCACGGGTCAGGGTCCGCTGGAAGATCAGGAAGAAGCAGAACGCGGGGAGCACCCCGAGCAGGGCCGCCGCGTTGGTCATGGTGGCGTCCATCAGCCGCTGGCCCTGGAGCACCCCGAGCGCGACCGACACCGTCTGGTTGTCGTTGGAGATCAGCATCACCAGGGGCAGCAGGAACTCGTTCCAGGTCCAGATGAAGAAGAAGACCAGCAGCACCCCGAGGGTGGGCCGGCTGACCGGCACCACGACCCGCCACAGCACCTGCCACTTGTTGGCGCCGTCGATCCGGGCCGCCTCGATGACCTCCTTGGGGAAGGCGCCGAGCACGGAGGAGAGCAGATAGGTGCCGAAGGCGGACTGGATCACGGTGAAGACGATGATCACACTCAGCCGGGTGTCGTACAGCCCCACCTGCTTGGTCAGGTAGTAGACGGGATAGACCAGGGCCTCCTGCGGGAGCATGGTGGCCAGCACGAAGAAGGCCAGCACCCAGGGGCGGCCTTTGACCCGGCCGATGCCGATCGCATACGCGTTGAGCACGGACAGCGCCGCGGCGAGCACCGCCACCGAGCCCGAGATCAGCGCGGAGTTGAACAGCTTCCGGCCGAAGTCGACCCGCTCCCAGAAGTCCCTCAGTCCGTCCAGGTGGATTCCGTGAGGGAGGCTCAGCGGGCCGTCCGCGGAGTACTCGGCGGGTGATTTGACCGCGTTGAGGGCCACCACGAGGAACGGCAGCACCATGACCACGGCCGCCACGGTCAGCGCGGCCAGCACCGGATAGCGGGCCGGGGCGTGGTGTCGCTTGAGGGCGTTCACTGGTCCTGGTCCTCCGCCCGGGTCTGCAGGCGCAGGCCCACCAGGGCCAGCGCCAGGATGATCACGGTGAGCGCGGTGGAGACCGCGGAGCCGTAGCCGACCTGCGTCTTCTCGAAGAAGGACTGGAAGGAGAAGTACGAGGGGACGTTGGTCGCCCCACCGGGTCCGCCCTTGGTGAGCACGTACACCGCGCCGAAGACCTTGAGCGCCGCGATGGTGCACCACAGCAGCACCACGAAGATCTCCGGGCGGATCTGCACCAGCGTCACATGCCAGAACCGCCGCCACCACGACGCCCCGTCCAGCTCGGCCGCCTCGTGCAGGGACGGATCCACCCGTTGCAGCCCCGCCATGAAGACCACCAGCGGAAAGCCGAGCTGGACCCACACCATCACGGCCATCACGCTGAAGAGCGCGAAGTCCGGGTCGCCCAGCCAGTCGTGGCGCAGCGAGCCGAGGCCGACCGCGTCCAGCGCCTCGTTGAGCGCGCCGTTCTCCGGGGCGAGGATCCAGCTCCAGACGATCCCGGCCACCGCGATCGGCAGCACCTGCGGCAGGTAGAAGCAGGCGCGCAGCACGCTCGCGGTACGGGTGCCGATGTGCCGTGCGATGTAGTCGAAGAGCGCGGCGGCCAGCACCAGGCCCAGGGCGGTGGGGATGACCGCCATCGCCACCACCATCGCCAGGCTGTGCCGGAAGGACTCCCAGAAGGCGGAGTCGTCCAGCAGGTCACGGTAGTTGTCCAGGCCGGCCCACTCCGGGCCGCCCACCCCCTGCCAGTGGGTGAGGCTGATCCCCGTGTTCATCAGGCTGGGGACGACGATGACGGCGAGGAAGGCCAGCGCGCCGGGGATCAGGAACAGGGCGTACGGATATTCGCGGCGCCGTCGCACGCCGTGGCCGTGGGAACTCATCCCTTCGGCGCGCCCGCGTCGTACGCCTTCTCCAGCGCGTCCAGATAGGCGTCCGGTTCCGCGCTGCCGCTGATCAGCTTCTGGGTCTCGGAGACGAGGGTGTCGTAGAAGCCGGGGACCGGCCAGTCGGGGTAGAAGGCCAGGCCGTCGCCCTCGGAGTAGGTGGTGAAGTCCTGGATGAGGGTCCTGGACTTCGGATCGGTGATCGCGGAGGCGTCGGCGGCCACGGGCACTCCGCCGTGGTTGCCGAGGGTGTTCTGGATGCCCTTCTTCATCGTGATGTCGATGAAGTCGTAGGCGAGCTCCTTGTTCTTGGCGCCCTTGGGGACGACCCAGAGGTTGCCGCCGGAGCCGAGCGTCAGCCGGGAGCCGGGCCAGCGGAAGGTGCCCCACTGATCCTTCATCTCGGACCTGAAGCGGCCGAACCACCAGCTGCCGGAGAAGAACATCGGGTACGTGCCCGCGATGAAGGACGCGCCCGCGTCCTCGGCCTTGGCGCCGCTCGAACTCCTGGCGATATAGCCCTTCTTCACCCAGTCGGCGAAGGTGGTGGCGCCGTAGGTCCAGGCGGCGTCGTGGAAGTCGGGTTCGCTCTCGTACCGCTCGTAGGCGTCCACCCAGGAGCGGTCGGCCTTGGACAGCGCGAGCTGGTAGAGGTACTGGTGGGCGGGGTACTCGGCGCCCGCGCTGGCGAGCGGGGTAACGCCCATGGCCCGGAACGCCTTCAGGGCGGCGGTGAACTCGTCGAAGGTGGCCGGGACCTTCACCCGGTACCTGTCGAAGAGGGCCTTGTTGTAGAAGACCATCGTGTACTCGGCGTAGTTGGGGATTCCGTACCAGTTGCCGGAGCCCATCACGCCCTGGGCGTCGTAGCGGCTGGTGGTGCGCACCCCTTCGCTGAGCGGCTTGTCCCAGCCGCGCTTCGTGACCTCGGGGGTGAGGTCGGTGAGCAGGCCCTGTCTGGAGAGCAGTCCGGCGGTGGCGTTGCCCTTGTTGTACTCCATCAGATCGGGGGCGTCACCGGAGTTGAGGACCATCGAGGCGGTCTTCTGGACCTGTTCGAAGCCCTTCTCCTCGACCTTCACCGTGACGCCCGGATGGCTCTTCTTGAACTCCTCGATCGCCTGTTTCCAGGCGATGCCCATGGCGCTGTTGGGGGCCTCGTAGTGCCACAGCTTGAGCGTCCTGCCGTCCCCGGCCTCGTCCCCGCCGCCCCCGCACCCCGCCATGACCAGGGCTCCCGCGAGCACGGCCGCGAGGACGGCCACCGTTCGTCTCGTCCGTTTCCGTGCCGTCAACATCCGCTGCCTCCGGGAGGGTGGGAAGGAATGGCGCACGTGCAACGTTCGTCGAAGCGCTTCGATGGGGAGAGGTATACGAGGGGTGGGAGAGATATGTCAATGGCGTTGACAAAACGAGTGCGCCCGGCCCGCGAGTGCGCCCGGCCCGCCGCGGGGCCGGGCACGGGCTCCCGGATCAGGCCCGGTGGACCTGGCGCACCGTGCGCAGGAAGGCGCCCAGGGCGCTCGGCACCGGCCCGAAGCGGTGGGTCAGGTGGAACTCCAGCCCGGCGGCGGCCGGTTCCAGCGGCAGCAGGGTCACCCCGACATGCCGGAAGCGCCGCATCCCCGCCGGGCCGATGCCGATCCCCAGCCCGCAGGCGACCAGCCCGAGCAGGGTGTGCAGATTGTGCGCCTCATGGGCCACCCCCGGCTCGATCCCCGCGGCCCGGCACACGGCGAGCGCCGCGTCGGCGGCGGCGGGCTCGGCCTGCCGCGAGGAGAGGATCAGCGGCTCGCTGTCCAGCGCCCGGACGGGCACGGACGTGCCACTGGCCAGCGGATGGCCGGACGGCACCGCCGCCACCAGGCTCTCCCGGCCCAGCGGGAGGCTGGTCAGCCGCCGGCGGGCGGCCGAGGGCGGCGGACCGCAGATGACCCCGGCGTCCAGACTGCCGTCCAGCAGTGCCTCGACCTGCCGGGCGCTGGGTAGTTCCCGCAGCTCCAGCCGGACCTGCGGACGGCGGGTCCGGAAGGCGGTGAGCACCTCGGGCAGGACGGCGGCCAGCGCGGTGCCGAGGAAGCCGATGGCCAGCGAACCGGTCTCGCCCCGGCCGGCGTCGGCCGCGTCCCGTACGGCGAGATCCAGATGGTCCAGCACCTGCCGGGCGCGGGCCAGGAACGCCTCGCCCGCGGCGGTGGGCCGCACGCCGTGCCCGGTGCGGTCGAAGAGCCGTACGCCCAGCTCGGTCTCCAGCGCCTTGATCTGCTGGGACAGCGGGGGCTGCCGGATGCCCAGCGCGGCGGCGGCGCGGCCGAAGTGGGCGTGCTCGGAGAGGGTGAGCGCATAGCGCAGGTGGCGCAGCTCCATGACGTCCAAGCCTATACGTGTTCGCGGATAACCCTTTTACCTCTCATATATCAGAGAGGAAAACCACACCGCGTCGGTGCTGCACTGCGGGCATGACCGAAACACAAGAGCACCACGAGACAACGATCGACGGCGTACGGCTGCACTGGGTACGGGCGGGCTCGGGGACCCCCGTCGTACTGCTCCACGGCTGGCCCCAGACCTGGTACGCCTGGCGCAAGGTGATCCCCGCGCTCGCCCGCGACCACGAGGTGTTCGCGGTGGACCTGCCGGGCCTGGGCGACTCGGGCTCCTCGCCGCGCGGCCACGGCGTCCGGATCGCCGCCGACCTCCTCGACGCCTGGCGCGCCGAGCTGGGCCTGGGCCGGGTCCATGTCGTCGGGCACGACCTGGGCGGCCCCATCGGCTACACCTGGGCCGCCGCCCACCCCGGCCACGTCCGCAGCTTCTCCCTGCTGGCCGTGGTGCTGCACGGCTTCGGGCTGGACGAGCTGATCGCCCGCGCCGGGCTCTGGCACTTCGGCTTCTTCGCGGTGCCCGGTCTCGCGGAGGAGCTGGCGGAGGGCCGGGAGCGGGTCCTGCTGGAGCACTTCTACGCGCACGCCATGGAGAGCGGCGCCATCCGCCCCGCCGATGTGGACGTCTATCTGCGCAGCTACGCCCGGCCGGGGCGGCTGGCGAACGGCTTCGCGTACTACCGCAACGTGGCGGCCGACACCGCCGCCATCGCCGACCTCGCCCGCACCCCGCTGCCGATGCCCACCCTGGCCGTCGGCGGCGGCCTGGCGGGTGGCCCGGCCCCCCTGGACAGCCTCACCCGGGTCGCCCCGGCCACCCGTGGCGCCGTGATCGAGGACAGCGGCCACTTCCTCCCCGAGGAACGCCCGGAGCCCCTGCTGTCGCTGCTCCGGCCCTTCCTGGCGGAGGCCGACGCGTCCGTACCGCTATGACGCTTTCGGCGCGATCACCAGCCCGTTATCTGGAAGACGTAGACACGCTCGTGCCGGGGAACCACTTGGCAGAAGAACATGCCGCCGGGCACCAGCACGTTCTCACCGCGAGGGGAGGGCCCCTGGTAAACCGTGCCATCCAGGTACAGGGCCGCAGCCGCGCGGACCAGTTCGTCCGCCTTCTTCTCCACTTCGGCGACCAGAGCGGGCGGGGCGCCGCCCACTACCTGGTCTTCGCTGGGCTCGTACTCCCAAGCCCAGCTCACGCCGTGTCCTCCCGGGCTTCGTTCACCACGGCCAGGAGTTCCTGCGTGGCGGCCCGCCAGGCTGGGTCGTCCTTGTCGAGGGTGTGCACGGCGTGCTCGGCGTTACGCCGTCGCGCGGCCAGATCGGGGCGGCGCTCGATCTCGACTTCCCCGGCCCAGATGGTGAGCCACTGACGGATGGGGCCGAGGTTGTTGTGTTCGGCGGCCAATGCGAACGCCTCGTCCTTCTGGTGGTCCATCTCGCCGAGCCGATGGGGCGCTACCCGGGCGAGCGCGAGGCGCAGTGCTTCAGGGGTGCGTTCCGGCCGGGGGATGAGGCCATCGGCGGGCGGCTCGACGGGATGTGCGCTCATGGTCTCCTCCGGGCTGATCGGTGTCCGTATGCACCGTACTGACCAAACGGAGAACCGCGCTCGGCTCGGTGACGTGTAGGAGGAATCAGGCCGACGGCGGCGGGACCCGCAGACGGCTCCGCCCCGCCCAGGCGATCGCGAAGGCGACGGCGGCCGCGGTCACCGGGGCGAGGTAGGCGGAGGTGGCGCCCAGGTGGTCGACCGTCCAGCCGCCCGCCGCGGCGCCCGTGGAGATGCCGATGAGCAACCCGGTGTAGACGGTGGTCATCCCCTCGTTGAGCCGGGCCGCCGGGATCTGCCGGTGGACCAGGGTCATCCCGGTGATCATCGTGGGGGCCGTGGCCATGCCCGCCAGGAAGAGGAGCGGGGCGAGGGTGGCCAGGCTGTGGGCGGCCAGCAGCGGGAGGACGGCCAGGGCCATCGCGGCCACACCCGTCACCAGGCGCCCTCCGGCCGTACCGCGCGGCGGCAGCGCGCCGAAGACCAGCCCGGCCGCGCAGGAGCCCGCCGCCTGGAGGGCGAGGACGGCGCTGCTCGCGGTGGAGTGGCCGAAGGACTCGACGGCGGCGACGGTCGCCACCTCCATCGAACCGAAGACGGCGCCGGTCGCGAGGAAGGTCATCAGGATCACCCGCAGACCGGGGGTGAGCAGGGCGCGGCCCCGGGCGGGGCGCGGACCCGGCGGCGGTTCGGTGCGACGCTGGGCGGCGAACAGCAGCGTGCCGGTGAACAGCAGCGCCGCCGCCGTGATCAGCCCGGCCTCGGGGAGGACCGTCGTGCAGAGCACCATGGCCAGCGCGGGCCCGGCCATGAAACAGACCTCGTCGACGACCTGCTCGAAGGAGTTGGCGGTGTGCCGGGCGGCCGGGTCGTCGCGGTACAGCGCGGCCCACCGGGCCCGGGTCATCGAGCCCAGGCTGGGCACACCGGAGGAGCCCGCCGCGCAGCAGAACAGCGTCCAGGCGGGGGCGCCGAGGTGGACGCACAGCACCATGGCGGTCGCCCCGGCCACATAGCAGACGACGGCGGGGACCGCGACCCTGGCCTGTCCGTACCGGTCGACCCAGCCCGCCCCAGCACGCGGCCCCCGNGACCGCCGTCACCG
>NZ_BBOX01000322.1 GCF_001553455.1 Streptomyces hygroscopicus subsp. hygroscopicus | reverse complement strand
CGGCGGGGACCGCGACCCTGGCCTGTCCGTACCGGTCGACCAGCCGCCCCAGCAGCGGCCCCGCGACCGCCGTCACCGCGACACCGGTCGCCGAGACGGCGCCCGCGAGCGCGTACGAGCCACGCACCGTGGCGATCATGAGCACCGTGGAGACGCCGAGCATCGAGCCCGGCAGCCGTCCGACGAAGGCCGCGAGCGTGAAGGCGAGCGCACCGGGGGCGGCGAAGAGCCGCCGGTACGGGGCCAACGGCGACCGGCGGCGCGGCCGGGCGGGGGCGGCGCCGGGGCGGCGGACGACGGGCCGGGAGGCGAGGAAGCGGAGCACCACACCACGGTCCCGGGCCCGCCCGGAGCCGGTCCAACACCTGCTCCGGGCCGATTCACGCAGCCGCGTTGTCAATGCGGACGGCATGTCGCCGTGGGTGGCTTGTCGCTGTGGGTGGTTCGTCGCTGTGGGTGGCTCGTCACCATGGGTGGCGTGGCTTGTCGCCATGGGTGGTTCGTCGCCGAGGGTGGTTCGTCGCCGAGGGTGGTTCGTCGCCGAGGGTGGCTCGTCGCCGTGGGCGGCTCGTCACTATGGACGGCGTGAACCGGGACCTCGAACCGCGCCTGCTGCGCGCCTTCACCGCCGTCGCCGACGAACTGCACTTCACCCGTGCCGCCGCCCGCCTCTACGTCGCCCAGCAGGCCCTCAGCCGCGACATCCGCCGCCTGGAGCGGGAGCTGGGCGCGGAACTCTTCGTCCGCACCACCCGCCAGGTCGCCCTCACCGCCGCGGGCGAGCGGCTGCTGCCGTACGCCCGGCGGGTGCTCCAGGCCCAGGACGACCTGGCGGCGGCCTTCAGCGGAGCCGGGCGCCGCCCGCTGCTGGTGGACGTGGGCGCCCCGGTGAGCACCGGAAGCCAGGTGCTGGCGGAGGCGCGGCGCCGCGTCGGCCCCGAGACCGAGCTGGTGGCCCGCTTCCACAGCGGACTGGCCGGCGCCGCCGCCGAACTCCTCGCCGGCCGCCTCGACGTCTCCTTCGGCCGGGCCCACGGCCTCGACCCCGCCGTGCTCGCCAGGCTGGAACACCGGCTGATCCGCTACGAGCGCATCGCCGTGGTGCTGCGCGAGGACCACCCCCTTGCCCGGTGCGAGGAGATCCCGCTGTCCGCGCTCGCGGGCGAGACCCTGTACGCGGCGGCGGGCAACGACACCACCACCGAGTGGACGGACCTGGCCGCCCAGCTCTTCGCGGGGCGGGGGATCGCGATGGCGGAGCCGTTCCCGGAGATCGAGGGGGACGAGGAGTTCATCCGGGTGGTGACCAAGCGCCGCTGGTCGGTACTGGCCAGCGAGGTCTTCATCCGCCTCCCCGGCACGGTGCTGCGCCCCCTGACCGACCCGGTTCCGCTGTCACCGGTGTCCGTGCTGTGGCGCAGGGGGCTCAGCCACCCGGGCCTGGACGCCCTGCACGCGGCGGCCCGTGCGCTCGCCGCCGCCGGCTGGCTCCACCGCCCACCGGGCTCCTGGCTGCCGGGCCCGGAGGCGCTGGTGCTCAGAGATCTTCGTACGGTGGAATGACGCGGGTGATGACGATGAGCCGCAGGCGTGGCATGGCCAGGAAATACAGCCAGCCGCCGCCGAAACGCAAGCGGCGCAGCCCGCCCGGAGCCCCGGCCTGAGGATCATTGCCGATGTCGGTCACGTCGACACCCATGGTGGCGAGATCGACCAGCTCATGCGCGATGCGCTCGACCTCGCTGGTCACGTGACCGGGCAGCCCGGCGACGACGTGGGTCTCGTCGGGGTCGTACTCCCAGCGCCATGCGTCGCTCACGCGCTGCCCCGCCGCACTCCGGCCTCGGCGAACGCGGCGTCCAGGATCCGGCCGATCTCCGCGGCGGCCTCGCGGGCCTGGACGAGGTCGTCCGTCTGAGCGATCAGCGCCTCCAGCTCGCGAAGACGGGCGGCGCGAGCCGGGTGACGCGCGATCGCCACGTTGACCGACCACTGCCCGGTGAAGCTGCGCAGCGGGGCCGCGCTCACCTCGGCGCGGGCCTGCCGCACCGCTTCGGCGCGCTCCGCGTCGAAGGCGGCCAGGGAGCCGGGGGCGACCTGCGCCACCGCCGCGCGCAGCGCCTCGGGCGTGGCGGCCGGTTGCGGGGTCACCGGGTCGTGCGGCTGGTCCGGCCGGCTGCTCATGCGGTCCTCCGGCGGGGCGGGCGGGCGGGGCACCGCCAACGTACCGGACGGCACCCGGCGCCGCGTACGCGATGGCCACGCCTCCGCCGCGGGAGGGAATCCCCAGGAACTCCCTTCCTGTGGCGCAGGGGGCTCAGCCACCCGGGCCTGGACGCCCTGCACGCGGCGGCCCGTGCGCTCGCCGCCGGCTGGCTCCACCGCCCACCGGGCTCCTGGCTGCCGGGCCCGGAGGCGCTGGTGCTCAGAGGTTGACGCGGTTGAGGTAGACGCGCTTGCGGTGCGGGATCACCTGGTACCAGATGAGCATCGTCTCGACGCTGTACGTCCGCAGGCGATGGGGTGCGGGGTCGTCGTCGAGGGGACCCTCCGGGCCGAGCCCCTGGGCCGCGAGATCGGCCAGACCGCTGCCGATCACCTCGACCGCGGACCGGTCCGCGTCCTTCATGCCGCCGACGACCCACTCGGCGTCGGGGTTGTACTCCCAGGCCCAGCCGGCGGCGTCCTCGACGCCCTCGCCCCGTGTGTTCACCGGGCGGCCCCGGCTTCCGCGGAGGCCTCCTGGAGGATGCGGGCGATGGTCTGTTGCGCCGCCCGGAACTCCTCTTCCGTGGCATGCGGATCACCGGCGACCCGTTCCGCCTCGCGCATGGCGTGGAATCTGCCGGGGTGGCGTTCGACCGCGACGACCGTCGCCCACTTCTCCAGGAACAGCCGCATCGGTGTGGTCGAGGCGGTCTGGACGGCGCGGTCGAACGCCTCGCCCAGCTCGCGGTCGAACTCGGCGATGCGCGTCAGGTCGAGCCGTTTGACCGCTTCCCGCAAGGCGTCCCGCGTCATCGGCGGCTGGGGGATGACGGGCACGTGCGGCTGGTCCGGCTGGCTGCTCATGCGGTCCTCCGGCGGGGCGGGCGGGCGGGGCACCGCCAACGTACCGGACGGGACCCGGCGCCGCGTACGCGATGGCCACGCCTCCGCCGAGGGAGGGAACCGCCCTCACCGCGTCCCGTACCCGCGGGTGAGACCGAGGTTTCGCCCGTGTCACCTGCCGCCACAGCCCGGTAATGCGCCATCCCTACTATCGGGCAGCGACACCGAGAACTGTGGAGGCGTGATGACTGCCCCGACCACCACCGCCGCACGCAAGGGGGGCCGCTGGATCGAGCAGTGGGACCCGGAGGACGAGACCTTCTGGAGGGAGAAGGGGGAGCGGATCGCCACCCGGAATCTGGCCTTCTCCATCCTCTCCGAGCACATCGGGTTCTCCATCTGGAGCCTGTGGTCGGTGATGGTGCTGTTCATGGGGCCGGAGTACGGCGTCGATCCGGCCGGGAAGTTCTTCCTGGTCGCGATGCCCACCCTGGTCGGCGGGATGCTGCGGGTGCCGTACACCTTCGCCGTCGCCCGGTTCGGCGGGCGCAACTGGACGATCATCAGCGCGGGGATGCTGCTGGTGCCCGCCATCGCCGCCGCCGTGGTGATGGAGCCCGGGACCTCCTATTCGACCTTCTTGGTGGTCGCGGCGCTCACCGGCGTCGGGGGCGGCAACTTCGCCTCGTCCATGACCAACATCAACTCCTTCTACCCGCTGCGCAGGAAGGGCTGGGCGCTCGGGCTCAACGCGGGCGGCGGCAACATCGGCGTGCCCGTGATCCAGCTGATCGGGCTGCTGGTGATCGGTACCGCCGGGGCGGCCCATCCGCGGCTGGTGCTCGCCGTCTACCTCCCGCTGATCGTGGTCGCGGCGGTGCTCTCGGCGCTGTTCATGGACAATCTGGCGCCGGTGCGGAACGACGGCGGGGCGGCCAGGGAGGCGGCGCGGGACGCCCACACCTGGATCATGTCGGTGCTCTACATCGGCACCTTCGGCTCGTTCATCGGCTACAGCTTCGCCTTCGGCCTGGTGCTGCAGAACCAGTTCGACCGCACCCCGCTGCAGGCCGCCTCGCTCACCTTCATCGGCCCGCTGCTCGGCTCGCTCATCCGCCCCGTCGGCGGCCGGCTCGCCGACACCCACGGGGGCGCGAGGATCACCCTGTGGAACTTCGCCGCGATGGCCGCCGCGACCCTGGTGGTCGTCTACGCCTCCGCGCAGAAGTCGCTGTCCGTCTTCCTCGTCGGGTTCATCGCCCTCTTCGTCCTCAGCGGGCTGGGCAACGGCTCCACCTTCAAGATGATCCCCGGCATCTTCCAGGCGAAGGCCGTCGCCCGCGGCCTGACCGGCGAGGAGGCGGCGTCCTACGGGCGGCGCCTGTCGGGCGCGTCGATGGGGCTGATCGGGGCGGTCGGCGCGCTCGGCGGACTCGGGATCAACCTCGCCTTCCGGGAGTCGTTCCTGAACGCCCACTCCGGCACCCCCGCCTTCGTCTCCTTCCTCGGCTACTACGCCCTGTGCTCCGCGATCACCTGGGCCGTATACCTCCGCGGCGACCGCCCGGCCCCGGCGTCCACCGGGCAGCCGGACACCCGTGATCAGCCCTCCGGACGGCAACCCGCCTACGCGGACGTCTGAGCGGGCGGCCCGGGGGTACGGCCGGGGAAGCCCCCGGCCGTACAGCCCGTTACACCTGGGAAACCTCCGTGAACCGGAACCGTCACGGGACGGCGACAGGATGCGGAACCTTCAGGCGCCCCTACGCGAGCGAATCGGGAACGAGAGCCATGCACCGAGAACAGACCGGAGCCGCGGGCGGCGAGGCACCCGTCGACCCCCTCGCCGGGTTCACCGTCGGTGTCACCGCCGCACGGCGCGCGGACGAACTCGGCGCCCTGCTGCGGCGCCGCGGCGCGGAGGTGATGCACGCGCCGGCGCTGCGGATCGTGCCACTGGCCGACGACTCCGAACTCCTCACCGCCACCCAGCAGTTGATCGACAACGCGCCCGAGGTCGTGGTCGCCACCACCGCCATCGGCTTCCGCGGCTGGATCGAGGCCGCCGACGGCTGGGGCCTGGGCGACGCGCTGCTCGACCGGCTGGGCGAGGTGCGGCTGCTGGCCCGCGGGCCCAAGGTGCGCGGGGCGATCCGGGCCGCCGGGCTCACCGAGGAGTGGTTCCCCGCCTCCGAGTCGATGGCCGAGGTGCTCGACCGGCTGCTGGAGGAAGGCGTCGAGGGACGGCGCGTCGCCGTCCAGCTGCACGGCGAGCCGCTGCCCGGTTTCGTCGAGTCGCTGCGCGCCGGGGGAGCGGAGGTGGTCGGGGTGCCGGTCTACCGCTGGATGCCGCCGGAGGACATCGGGCCCCTGGACCGGCTGCTGGACGCCACCGTCGCCCGCGCCCTGGACGCCGTCACCTTCACCAGCGCGCCCGCCGCCGCGAGCCTGCTGGACCGGGCCGAACGGCGCGGGATGCGCGAGCGGCTGCTGGACGCGTTCCGCCGCGACGTGCTGCCCGCCTGCGTCGGCCCGGTCACCGCACTGCCGCTGGAGGCCCACGACGTGCCCACCTCCCAGCCCGAACGGTTCCGGCTCGGCCCGCTCGTCCAGCTGCTGGCCACCGAACTCCCGGGCCGGGTCAGGCCGCTGCCGGTCGCCGGGCGACGGCTGGAGATCCGCGGCCACGCGGTGGTCGTCGACGGTGAGCTGCGCACCGTGCCGCCCGCCGGAATGGCCCTGCTGCGCGCGCTGGCCCGCCGCCCCGGCTGGGTCGTGGCCCGCTCGGAGCTGCTGCGTTCGCTGCCGGGCGCGGGGCGCGACGAACACGCGGTGGAGACGGCGATGGCCCGGCTGCGCACGGCACTCGGCTCCCCCAAACTCATCCAGACCGTGGTCAAACGCGGCTACCGACTGGCACTCGACCCCTCGGCCGACACCAAGTACGCGGACGTCTAGGTGTGTTGTCCCGTACCGGTGGCTCACCCGTCCGGTGCGGGCCCCGCCCCCGGCGCCCGCCACCCGGCCGGACGCGCCCCCCGCGGCAGCCACCGGCCCCCGCGGCGCGTGAACCGTTCGTGTGGCGTTCGCCGGGGCCGCCTCCGGAGGGGTTCCGGGCGACAGACGGGACGGGCACTCTGAAGGGTGACCGGATCGGGCGTTCCCCAAGGGGTGACAGGAACATGGCGTCGGCGTCGGCCTACGACCTGCGGTTCGACTCGGGGCGGATCTGCCTGGACCTGGTGGCCACGGTCGGCGGCCGGCTCAGCGAGTCGCCCGTCGACCGGCTCGCCGGTGTGGAACACCTCAGAGCCTGGCTGCTGGGCGCCGGCCTGGTGCCCGGCTCCACCCCGCTCGAGTCCGTCGACCACCGCTGGCTCATCCGCTTCCGGGCGGCCCGCGACCTGCTCCACCGCATCGTCCACACCGAGGTCGACGGCCACGCCGCGGACGCCGACCTGGAGCGGATGAACGCGCTGGCCTCCACCGCCCCGCCCGCCCCGCGGGCCGCACGGACCCCCGACGGCAGCCTCGTCCTCGCCCTCGCCGGGAAACCCGACTGCGGCGCGCTGCTCTCCCAGATCGCCCGGGACGCGGTGCAGTTGCTCACCGACCCGGTGGCGCGCGGGCAGTTGCGGCGGTGCGAGGGGGAGACCTGCTCACTGGTCTACCTCGACACCTCACGCGGTCGCCGGCGGCGCTGGTGCTCCAGCGAGGTCTGCGGGAACCGCGAGCGAGTGGCCCGCCACCGCCGCCGCGCGAACCCGCCCCTCAGCGCCGAGTAAACGAAGCACCAGCAAAACGCGGACGACATCCGGACACCCCCGGGCATGACGCGGGCCCCGGGTGGGGGGGACCGGGGCCCGCGGGGCGGATGGGGGGAGGGAGCCCTTCCTGGGGGCCGGCGCCCGCCCGGCGTCGGCCTTCTCGGACCCAAGTACGCACCGCGGGCGCCGAGTTGTTCAGCCCGGAAATGCGACGTACATCACAGGGTGGCCGCTGAACGTCGATCCTTTCCGGTCCGTACGCCCCTCGACCCGACGGCTTGCGTACGCAAAGATGCCCTCGTGACCGAGAGGACGACACCGGACGACGCGCTCATGCGCGCGCTCTACGCGGAGCACGCGGGCCCGCTTCTCGCCTTCGTCCTGCGCCTGGTCGCGGGCGACCGGCACCGCGCCGAGGACGTGGTCCAGGAGACCCTGCTCCGGGCCTGGCGCAACGCCGACCAACTCCAGCGCTCCGGAGGGTCGGTACGGCCCTGGCTGGTGACCGTGGCGCGCCGCATCGTCATCGACGGCCACCGGCGACGCCGCGCACGTCCCCGCGAAGTGGACGCGGCACCGCTCCACGCGATGCCCGCCGCGGACGACATCGACCGCGCACTGCGCCAGATGACCCTTTCCGACGCGTTGAACGACCTCACCGACGCACATAGAGCGGCGCTCGTCGAGACATACTTCAAGGGACGGACGGTGAGTGAGGCGGCCGAAGTGCTGGGCGTTCCCCCCGGGACGGTGCGGTCCCGGGTCTTCTACGCGCTGCGCTCCCTGAAGCTCTCGCTCGAGGAACGGGGGGTCACGGCATGATGCCGGCAGCGGACGACCAGCAGCACACCGCGGTCGGCGCCTACGCGCTCGGAGTGCTCGACCCCGCCGACGCCGCGCGCTTCGAGGACCACCTGATCGGGTGCGAGCGGTGCGCCGCCGAGCTGGACGAGCTGATGGGCCTCCCGCCCCTGCTGGCCGAGTACGCCTCCGCCGCCGACGGCAGCGCGCTCCCGGACCCGGCGGCGGTCACCGCCCGCCCCGGGCCGGAGCTGCTCGACCGGCTCCTGGCCGACGTCACGGCCGACCGCAAGGCATCCGCCAGACGGCGGCTGTACCTGGTCGCCGCGGCCGCCGTCCTCATCGTCGGCGGCCCGCTCGCGGGCGCGGCGCTCACCGCGAGCTCCGACGACGACGGCAAGGGCCAGGTGGCCGCGTCCACCTCCAAGCAGGTGTACGAACAGGGCCGGAAGTTCAGCGCGGTGGACCCGGTCACCAAGGTGGACGCGTCCGTCTCGCTGGAGCAGAAGGGCTGGGGCACCTCCGTCGCCCTCAAGCTGGGCAACCTCAAGGGGCCGCGGAGCTGCGACCTGGTCGCCATCGGCAAGGACGGCCACGAGGAGACGGTCACCACCTGGGCCGTGCCGACCTCGGGCTACGGCGTCAAGGACGGGGACGGTTCCCGCTGGAGCAAGGAGCCGCTCTACGCCCAGGGGGGCGCCGCCATGAACACCGACGAGATCGACCGTTTCGAGGTCCGCACGCTGGACGGCCGGCGCTTGGCCGAGGTCAAGCTCTGAGGGTCCCGGGGGCCGGGCCACCGGGGCCCGGGGCCCCGCGGCGCACCTCCCGGCCCACGAGAGCGGCACCGGTTCAGGCGCGTGAAAGGGGTGTACGGTTGACGGCTGCCCTAAGAACACAGAAGGGGGCCTGGGTGGCCGCGCAGAACGCCACGCGTGACAACCGGACGGCACCGCAGCGGGACGGCGGGGACGGGGTCCGGGACCGCGAGATCCGGATCGAGCAGGCGCATCTGGACCGGGTGTACCACCGCCTCGAGGAGAAGATCCACGAGGCGGAGTTCCTCATGGACGACGCCGCCAAACGCGGTCAGGTCGGCACGCCCGGAGCGCTCGCCGAACGGGACGCGCAGGTCTTCCGGGCCGGGGTCCACCTCAACCGGCTGAACAGCGAGTTCGAGGACTTCCTCTTCGGCCGCATCGACCTCCTGCCGGGCAAGGACGGCGAGCGCGGCCCCGACGGCGCCCACACCTCCGTGGAGCCCGCCGACGACGCCATCCGCACCGGCCCGGACGGCGACCGCGCGGAGATCGCCGAAACCCTGCACATCGGCCGCATCGGCGTCCTCGACGCCGACTACGCCCCGCTGGTGATCGACTGGCGGGCGCCCGCCGCCGCGCCCTTCTACCGCTCCACCCCGGTCGCCCCCGGCCGGGTCGTCCGCCGCCGGGTCATCCGCAGCAAGGGCCGCCGGGTGCTCGGCGTCGAGGACGACCTGCTGCGCCCGGAGCTCAGCGCGACCCTCGACGGCGACGCGCTGCCGGTGGTCGGCGACGGCGCGCTGATGGCCGCGCTCGGCCAGGCCCGCGGCCACACCATGCGCGACATCGTCGCCTCCATCCAGGCCGAGCAGGACCAGGTGATCCGCGCCCCCGCCGCCTCCGTCACCGAGGTCGAGGGCGGCCCCGGCACCGGGAAGACGGCGGTCGCGCTGCACCGCGCGGCGTACCTCCTCTACCAGGACCGGCGGCGCTACGCGGGCGGCATCCTCGTGGTCAGCCCCACCCCGCTGCTGGTCGCCTACACCGAGGGCGTGCTGCCCTCGCTGGGCGAGGAGGGCCAGGTCGCCATCCGCGCGGTGGGATCGCTGGTGGAGGGAGCCGAGGCCACCACGTACGACACCCCGGCGGTGGCCCGCGTCAAGGGCTCCGCGCGGATGGTGAAGGTGCTCCGCAAGGCCGCCCGCGGGGCGCTGGAGCTGCCACGGGGAGCCGCCGGGCCGGTGCGGACGGCGTCGTCGGCGGCTTCCGCGGCGGCCCCGTCGTCGGCGGCCCGGTCGTCGGCGGCTCCGTCGTCCGCGGCCCGGTCGTCGGTGGCCCCGTCGTCCGCGGCCCCGTCGTCCGTGCCGGAGGACGGCCGGCTGACGCTGGACGCGGCGTTCGGCGATCCGCCCGCGACCGCACCGGGCGACGGCGGCAGACCGGGGGCGGGCTCCGCGGCCGGACCCGGCGGCCCGCCCGAGCGGCTGCGCGTGGTCGCCTTCGGCGCCCGCGTCGAACTGGACGCCGATGAGCTGCGCCGTATCCGCCAGAACGTGCTGGGCGGCACCGCGCCCGTCAACCTGTTGCGCCCCCGCGCCCGCCGGCTGCTCCTGGACGCGCTGTGGGCCCGTTCCGGCGCCCCCAGGCGCTACACCGACCCCGAGCTGGCCGCCGAGGCCCGGGAGGGCTTCGACGAGGACGTCTCCACCGAGGACGCCTTCCAGGAGTTCCTCGACGCCTGGTGGCCCGAGCTCACCCCCCGCTCCGTGCTCGCCGCCATGGCCGACGAGAAGCGGCTGGGGCGCTGGTCACGGCGGGTGCTCACGCCCCGGGAGGTGCGCCAGGTGGCCCGGTCCCTCGGCCGCCTCGGCGCGGACGGGCAGGGCCCGCTGTCGGTCCACGACGTGGCGCTGCTGGACGAGCTGAACACCCTCCTGGGCGCCCCCGCCCGCCCCGCGACCCCCCGCGAGGCGGATCCGCTGGACCAGCTGACCGGACTGGAGGAGCTGACCACCTACGCCGACCGGGCCGGCGCCCGCCGCACCCGCGCCGACCGGGCCGAGCGGGAGCGCGCCGACTACGCCCACGTCATCGTCGACGAGGCGCAGGACCTCACCCCCATGCAGTGGCGGATGATCGGGCGGCGCGGCCGCCACGCCACCTGGACGGTCGTCGGTGACCCGGCCCAGAGCTCCTGGTCCGACCCGGACGAGGCGGCGCGGGCCCGGGACGAGGCGCTCGGCACCCGCCCGCGCCGCCGCTTCACCCTCACCGTCAACTACCGCAACCCGGCGGAGATCGCCGAGCTGGCCACCAAGGTCCTCGCGCTGGCGATGCCCGGCACCCCCGCGCCCAGGGCGGTCCGTTCCACCGGCGTGACGCCGCGCTTCGCACCGGGCGCGGACGGCGACCTCGGCGCGGTCGCGCGCCGGGAGGCGCTCCGGCTGCTGGACGAGGTGGACGGCACGGTCGGCGTCGTCGTCGCGATGAACCGGCGCGAGCAGGCCCGCCAGTGGCTGACGGGCCTGGGCGACCGGGTGGTGGCGCTGGGCAGCCTGGAGGCGAAGGGCCTGGAGTACGACGCCACGGTCGTGGTCTCGCCCGCCGAGATCGCCGACGAGTCCCCGGCGGGGCTGCGCGTGCTGTACGTGGCGCTCACCCGGGCGACCCAGCGGCTGACGGTGGTGTCGGGCGAACGCGACGAGCCGGACCAGCACGGCGTCCCGTCCTTCTTCTGAGGCCCGGCTCTCCCGTTCTGAGGCCCGGCTCTCCCGCCCCACCCGGTTCCCGGGCCCGGCTCTGCCCCCGGCCGCGACGGGGGAGGCGCGCCCGGCCGGAGTCCTCACGGGGTGCCCGAAGCCTTCACGGGAGTCTCCGGAGCCTTCACCGGGATGCCCCGGAGCCCTCACGGGGGTTGTCCGGAGGGTCCACGGGCAGCCGTCCGCAGCCGCACCGGACGGCCCGGCGAAATCAACCCCCCGGGAGGGAATCCCTTCCCGGACCTGTTTGTTAGCCTTGATGTGGCACCGGCCCGATCCAAGCCCCCGGGCCCAACCTTCGTCGCTTCGAGCGACCACTTGCCGCGAGGCGAGCATGGCGGGTCGGTGCCACCCTCTCTTTACGCAAGAGGTCCGCGCCGGGCGGTGTCAGCCGCCGAGGACGCGGACCTCTTCCGCTTGCGGGCCCTTACGGCCCTGCACGATCTGGAACTCGACCCGCTGCTCGTCGACCAGGCTGCGATAGCCGCTGCCGTCGATCGAGCTGTAGTGGACGAAGACGTCCGGTCCGCCGTCCTCCTGGGCGATGAAGCCGTAGCCCTTCTCGGCGTTGAACCACTTCACGGTGCCCTGAGCCATGCCCGCGCTCCTCGTTTGTCGCTTCCTCTGACGTCTTCTGACGCTTTGGCGCGCCAGAGCCTAGGACGGCGGATGCGGCGGATGGCCCGCCTCGCCAGGCGTTCCCGCGAAGGAGTGGGGCTTTCCACTCGGCTGACCCCACCCTGCTATGTCAGAACAATATGTCCGAAAGTCGGGCCGGGTTACCTCGTACCCGGAGGTAGGTGTAACCATCTGAGGACGTGGCCCGGTATCAGCGGGGCCCGGACAGCATGCACAAGGGAAAGCAGAGGAAGCAGGCCATGGCAACGGCGCCCAGCGTCTCGTACTCGATGACGGTCCGGCTGGAGGTGCCCGCGAGCGGTACCGCGGTCAGCCAGCTGACCACGGCCGTGGAATCCTCCGGTGGCTCGGTGACGGGCCTCGACGTGACCGCTTCGGGCCACGAGAAGCTCCGTATCGACGTCACCATCGCAGCGACCTCCACCGCGCACGCACAGGAGATCGTCGAGAAGCTGCGGGGCATCGAGGGCGTCTCGCTCGGCAAGGTTTCCGACCGTACGTTCCTGATGCACCTCGGCGGCAAGATCGAGATGTCGTCGAAACACCCCATCCGCAACCGTGACGACCTCTCCATGGTCTACACCCCGGGCGTCGCCCGGGTCTGCCAGGCCATCGCGGACAACCCCGAGGACGCCCGCCGGCTCACCATCAAGCGCAACAGTGTGGCCGTCGTCACCGACGGTTCCGCGGTCCTCGGCCTCGGCAACATCGGCCCCAAGGCCGCGCTGCCGGTCATGGAGGGCAAGGCGGCCCTCTTCAAGCGGTTCGCCGGTATCGACGCCTGGCCGATCTGCCTGGACACCCAGGACACCGACGAGATCGTCTCGATCGTGAAGGCGATCGCCCCCGGTTTCGCGGGGATCAACCTGGAGGACATCTCCGCACCCCGCTGCTTCGAGATCGAGGCGCGGCTGCGCGAGGCCGTGGACATCCCGGTCTTCCACGACGACCAGCACGGCACCGCGATCGTGGTGCTCGCCGCCCTCACCAACGCGCTGCGGGTGGTGAACAAGAAGATCGAGGACGTGCGGGTCGTGATGTCCGGCGCGGGTGCCGCCGGCACGGCCATCCTCCGGCTGCTGATCGCCGCGGGCGTGCGGCACGCGGTGGTCGCCGACATCCACGGCGTGGTGCACGCCGGGCGCGCGGACCTGGTCTCCGCCGACCCGGAGTCCCCGCTGCGCTGGATCGCCGACAACACCAACCCGGAGGGCGTCACGGGCACCCTGCGGGAGGCCGTGCGGGGCGCGGACGTCTTCATCGGCGTCTCGGCCCCGAACGTGCTCTCCGGCGAGGACGTGGCCGCCATGGCGGACGGTGCGATCGTCTTCGCGCTGGCCAACCCGGACCCCGAGGTGGACCCGGCGATCGCCCGCCAGACCGCCGCGGTGGTCGCCACCGGGCGCTCGGACTTCCCGAACCAGATCAACAACGTCCTGGTGTTCCCGGGCGTTTTCCGTGGTCTGCTGGACGCGCAGTCGCGTACGGTGAACACCGAGATGATGCTGGCGGCTGCCGGCGCGCTCGCGGATGTCGTCCACGACGACGAGCTCAACGCCAACTACATCATTCCGAGCGTCTTCAACGACAAGGTCGCGGGGGCGGTCGCCGGGGCCGTACGTGAGGCGGCACGCCCTGTGACCGGTACCACGTCGGTCTAGGCCGGGCACGGCGCGTCGCATGCTCTGGGGTCCCGGAGGCGGCCATAGGGTGGCGGGCAGGAAAACGACCGCCACGGCGCTTTTCGTGTGACTCTCCAGGGCTCCGGATTGGCTTTCCCGCCACAGGTGGGGGCAGGATGCGTTCCGGGCGCGAGGGTCTGAACAGCAGACCCGGGTCCGGGGACTGTCCGAGGGCCCTGGCAGCATCGGCTTCGATCTCACGCCTCATTGGCAAGATGAACACGGGAGTACAACATGAACCGCAGTGAGCTGGTGGCCGCTCTGTCCGAGCGCGCCGAGGTGACCCGAAAGGACGCCGACGCCGTGCTGGCCGCCCTCGCCGAGGTGGTCGGGGAGGTCGTCGCCAAGGGCGACGAGAAGGTCACCATCCCCGGCTTCCTGACCTTCGAGCGCACCCACCGTGCCGCTCGCACCGCGCGTAACCCGCAGACCGGTGAGCCGATCGAGATCCCGGCCGGCTACAGCGTGAAGGTCTCGGCGGGCTCCAAGCTCAAGGAAGCCGCCAAGGGCAAGTAAGCCTCGCGAACGAGAGGGGCGGCCACCTGGAGGGTGGCCGCCCCTCTTGGCGCTCCTACGGGGCCCACAGGCCCGTCTACGAGGTCTTATGGGCCCGGCACGGCGGTCCGGGGGCGGCGCGGCGGCGTGCGGCGGTCCGGTCCCGGCACAGCAGCCCGTCCCGGGGTGCCGGGGCGGGCTGCGGGGTGTGCGGGGGCCGGCCGGTGCGGTGGGCCGGGGGAGGGGTCAGGCGGGGGTGGCCTGGGTGGGGAGTTCCACCTTCGCGCCCAGCTCCACCAGCTTCTCCATGAAGTTCTCGTAGCCGCGGTTGATCAGGTCGATGCCGTGGACCCGCGACGTGCCCTGGGCCGCCAGCGCCGCGATCAGGTAGGAGAAGCCACCGCGGAGGTCGGGGATGACCAGGTCGGCGCCCTGGAGCTTGGTGGGGCCGGAGACGACCGCGGAGTGCAGGAAGTTGCGCTGGCCGAAGCGGCACGCGGAGCCGCCCAGGCATTCGCGGTAGAGCTGGATGTGCGCGCCCATCTGGTTCAGCGCCGAGGTGAAGCCCAGCCGCGACTCGTAGACCGTCTCGTGGACGATGGACAGGCCCGACGCCTGGGTCAGGGCCACCACCAGCGGCTGCTGCCAGTCGGTCTGGAAGCCGGGGTGGACGTCGGTCTCCAGGGCGATCGCGTCGAGCTTGCCGCCCGGGTGCCAGAACCGTATGCCCTCGTCGCCGATGTCGAAGGCGCCACCGACCTTGCGGTAGGTGTTCAGGAAGGTCATCATCTCGCGCTGCCGGGCGCCGCGTACGTAGATGCTGCCCTCGGTGGCGAGCGCCGCGCTCGCCCAGGAGGCGGCCTCCAGCCGGTCCGGGAGGGCGCGGTGGTTGTAGCCGCCGAGGCTGTCGACACCGGTGATCCGGATCGTGCGGTCGGTGTCCATGGAGATGATGGCGCCCATCTTCTGCAGCACGCAGATGAGGTCCTCGATCTCCGGCTCGACCGCCGCGTTGGAGAGTTCCGTCACACCCTCGGCGAGCACCGCGGTGAGCAGCACCTGCTCGGTGGAGCCCACCGACGGGTAGGGCAGCCGGATCTTGGTGCCGCGCAGCCGGTGCGGGGCCTCCAGGTACTGGCCGTCCGCCCGCTTCTCGATCGTCGCGCCGAACTGCCGCAGCACGTCGAAGTGGAAGTCGATCGGCCGGCCGCCGATGTCACAGCCGCCCAGGCCGGGGATGAAGGCGTGGCCGAGGCGGTGCAGCAGCGGGCCGCAGAAGAGGATCGGGATCCGCGAGGAACCGGCGTGCGCGTCGATGTCGGCGACGTTGGCGCTCTCCACGTGCGTGGGGTCGAGCACCAGCTCACCGGGCTCGTCACCGGGGCGGACCGTCACACCGTGCAGCTGCAGCAGCCCGCGCACCACCCGCACATCGCGGATGTCGGGGACGTTGCGCAGCCTGCTGGGCGCACTGCCGAGCAGGGCGGCCACCATGGCCTTCGGCACGAGGTTCTTCGCGCCGCGGACACGGATCTCGCCTTCGAGCGGGGTGCCGCCATGGACGAGCAGGACATCGTTCGAGCGGGTCATCTGGTCTCGCGTTCCTGGGACGGGCAAGGGCCAACCGGCACAAGGGCCAAAAGGCAAGAGTAATGGTCCCGGAGACCGCCTCAGTAAGGCTCTTGCCCGCTTTGCGTCATCGGGAATGTGTCACAACACGATCCGTTTCGATCGGAAAGCCCACAGTCACGTGCGCCGCATCTGCTGTCGTACGCCCCGACCTGCTCTCATACAGGGCTCGCCTTCCACTCCCCCTCCGGCCCCGATATGGGGGATCATGTGGCCATGACCGAGGTGTCCTCGCTCACAGGACGGCTGCTTGTCGCGACACCGGCGCTTGCGGACCCGAACTTCGACCGCGCGGTGGTGCTCCTCCTCGACCACGACGAGGAGGGCTCGCTCGGCGTGGTCCTGAACCGTCCGACCCCGGTGGGGGTGGGCGACATCCTGGAGTCCTGGGCCGCGCTCGCCGGGGAGCCCGGGGTGGTCTTCCAGGGCGGTCCGGTCTCGCTGGACTCCGCGCTGGGCGTGGCCGTGGTGCCGGGCGAATCGGGCCGGTCCTCGGCGCGCAACGAGGACGGGCCACTCGGTTGGCGCAGAGTGCACGGGGCGATCGGGCTGGTCGACCTGGAGGCGCCACCGGAGCTGCTGGCGGCCGCCGTGGGGTCGTTGCGGATCTTCGCCGGTTACGCGGGCTGGGGGCCCGGTCAGCTGGAGGACGAGCTCGCCGAGGGCGCGTGGTACGTGGTGGAGTCCGAACCGGGCGACGTGTCCTCGCCCGCCCCCGAGCGGCTGTGGCGGGCGGTGCTGCGCCGCCAGCGCAGCGAGCTGGCCATGGTCGCCACGTATCCGGACGACCCTTCTCTCAACTAGGCATGAGTACCCTAGGGCTGTATGAGCACTCTTGAGCCCGAGCGCGGGGCAGGCACGGGGACCCTCGTTGAACCGACACCGCAGGTGTCGCACGGTGACGGCGACCACGAGCGCTATGCCCACTACGTGCAAAAAGACAAGATCATGGAGAGCGCCCTCTCCGGATCTCCGGTCGTCGCACTCTGCGGCAAGGTCTGGGTCCCGGGTCGTGACCCCAAGAAGTACCCGGTGTGCCCGATGTGCAAGGAGATCTTCGAGGGCATGGGCGCCGGCGGGGACAAGGGCAAGGACGGCGACGGCAAGAAGTAGCCGGCCGCAGACCCCCGCCGGACAGCCTCGCGCGCAGGACGGCACGCCCGGCCCGCGACCCTCGGGAGGTCGCGGGCCGGGCGTGCCGCGCATGTGCGCTCTGCCGCGCGCCGGGGGACCCCAGTAGGGTCCACCCATGAGCGGGCGTACGGAGAGCGGGGCGGCGCGGGCCGCCTATCTGGTGTTCGGGGCGCGTGAGGTCGACGAGCCCGAAGCGGAAGGCGCCAGCGCCTACTGCCAGTTCGAGAAGGACTGGGACGCCCAGCTGGAACAGTGCGGGCGGCTGGCCGCCGAGCGGGGCTACCGGCCCGCCGGCAGCTGTGTGATGTCGGTGGCGCAGCCGACCCTGCCCAGGCTCCTGGAGTGGGCCGCCGACCCGGGCTGTGATGTGGTGCTGGTGGCCAGCGGCCGGGTCCTGGAGCGGATCCGGAAGTCCTGGCCCGACTGGGACCGGGTGGTGGAGCGCCTGGACGAGGCGGGTGCGCGGGTGGAGGCCGTGCCGTATGTTGAGCCCGCCTATCCGGGCGAGGAGTTGCCGCGCGGCTAGGGCTTGTGGTCACCGAGGGCGCCCTGCCGGGGCGATGGCTCCGCCTGTGCTCCCCCGGCTACCGCTGGGAGGTGCCCCCTGCACCGGACGCCGCTCGCGGCCGGGCACCCCCTTTGACCGACCGGCCCTGGCGCCAACGTCCCTTTGTCACGGAGTGGTTGAGACCTCTTGTGGGGGTGCTCAAGGTTCCCTAGCCTCACGCATGTTGTGCTGAGCGAAACATGCGTTGCATAGCGTGCAACGCCAAATGTTTAAGGGTCCTCTATGAAGCCGTCCCATCTCTCCGCATTCTCCCGGTTCTCCTCCCGCGCCACGGTCCCGGTGGTGGCGCTGGTCCTGGCGGGGCTGACCGCCACCGGATGCGCCCCCTCCACCTCCGACAACAGCTCCAAGGAGGACGAGAAGAGCGGCAAGCTGCGTGTCTGGCTCTTCCAGGAGGTCAACAACGCGCCCAAGAAGAAGGTGATCGACAAGGCGGTCGCCGGCTTCGAGAAGGAGCACGACGGGACCGACGTCGAGGTGTCCTACATCCCGATCGACACCCGGGCGCAGAAGATCAAGGCGGCGTTCAACGATCCCAAGAGCGCCCCCGACGTCATGGAGTTCGGCAACACCGACACCGCCGGCTACGTCAAGGACGGCGGACTGCTGGACATCAGCAAGGAGTTCGGCGCCTGGAGCGACTCGACGAACATCGACCCCACCGCGAAGTACTCGCTGACCATCGGCGGCAAGGTCTACGGCGCCCCGCTCTTCGTCGGCGTACGCGCGCTGTACTACCGGACGGACGTCTTCAAGGAGCTGGGCCTGGAGCCGCCGACCACCCAGGACGAGTTGATTGCGACCGCGAAGAAGATCCGCTCGGAGCGGCCGGACCTGTACGGTCTCGCGGTGGGCGGCGCCTACACCTACGGCGCGATGCCCTTCATCTGGGCCAACGGCGGCGATCTCGCCAACGAGAAGGGCAAGTTCGGCTCCAACGAGTACGAGGCGGCCATCGACAGCCCCGACGCCCAGAAGGGCGTCAAGGCGTACACCTCGCTCTTCGGCGACGACAACTGCCCGGCGTCCAAGTGCGCCCAGTGGGGCGGCAACGACACCATCGAGGCGTTCGCCTCCGGCAAGGCGGGCATGGCGATCGGCGGCGACTTCAGTCACCAGGCCATCGAGGCGGGCAAGGTCAAGGGCAAGTACAAGGTCGTGCCGCTGCCGGGCGTGAAGGAGGGCGAGATCGCACCGGCCTTCGCGGGCGGGAACAACATCGGGGTGCTCAAGAGCACCTCGCACCGCACCCTCGCCGTGGAGCTGCTGAAGACCCTCGCCGGGAAGCAGACCCAGCGCGAACTCTTCGACTCCATGGGCTTCCTGCCCACCTTCACCGATGTGCGCGGCAGCGTCGCGGACAAGGACTCCTTCGTCAAGCCCTTCGTCAAGACCCTGGGCGACAGCGCCAAGTTCGTGCCCGCCTCGCCCGGCTGGGCGGCCATCGACGCGCAGCTGGTCCTGCCCACCATGTTCCAGGAGATCGTCAGCGGCCGTAAGAGCGTGGAGAGCGCCACCAAGGACGCCGCGAAGAAGATGGACGAGGCGTTCCAGCAGTGAGCACCGGCACCGCACCGCACGCCCGGCGGGCCCCCG
>NZ_BBOX01000321.1 GCF_001553455.1 Streptomyces hygroscopicus subsp. hygroscopicus | reverse complement strand
GCCGTGAGCTGCTCGCCGACCATGTCACCGCCATGGTGTGCTGCGCCGCCGTGGACACCGCGGGCGCGTCCCCCGGCCTCGACTGGCTCGACGGGCCCGCGCTGCTCGTCGGCGGGCGGCGCCGGGCCGATCTGACCCGTCCGGTGCTGAGCCTGGTGGAGGACGGCGACGACGGGCCGCTGCGCGCCTGGCTCGGCGAGGTGGGCGTCCGCCCGGAGAAGCCCGTCCGGCTCGGGTAGAGCCAAATACCGTCCCGGATACGGGCCCGGTATCCGGCCCGAATACGGCCCTGTGTCCAGTCTTGTCGCGCGTTCGGTGGCTGTTTCGGCAAATTGGCGACTATCGGTGACGGAGTGGGTGCGTAATGTGATGTGCTTGGTCCGGTCGCTGTTTACCCGGCCCAGGAGTTCCGGCCCACCGGCCCGGACCGCCAGACCGGCTCCGCAGCCCGGCCCACAAGGCCGGACCCGCGGCGGTGCGGTGTGCGAGAACAGCGAGGCGAGGCGCCGCCGGGTACGCAGGGAGGGGAGCAGTTGATGGGGACGGACCAGATCCGGCGCTGGGAGTCGGGGGCGCTCGCCCACGCGGTGACGGATCCTTTCGGCCAGGGCCCACTGCCCTGGTTGCGCGACAGCGAGAACTACTTCGACGACACCGGCCGGGTGGTCCCGTGGTACGTCGACCACGTCCACCTCTCCGGAGCCATCGACCGGGTGGCCGAGCGGTCCGGTGCGCAGGGCCCCGCCAGGATCCCCGGTCCCCGCACCGCCGACGACGTCCACCGGCAGATCAAGGGCTTCCCCTCCACCTCCGCGGCCGCCCCCGGCGAGGCCATCGACTTCCGGATCACGGTGGACCCGCCCCAGCAGTTCAGCGTGGACGTCTACCGCATCGGCTACTACGACGGCGCTGGCGCGCTGAAGATCACCACCAGCCCCCGGCTGTCCGGGATCGTCCAGCCGCCCCCGCTCACCGCCGACCGCACCGTCTCCTGCCACCACTGGTGGCTGTCCTGGCGGCTGCAGATCCCCTCGTACTGGAAGCCCGGCGCCTATGTCGCGGTGCTGACCACCGTGGACGGCTACCGCAGCCACATCCCGTTCACCGTGCGCGACGCCCGCCCCGCCGATCTCCTGCTCGTCCTGCCGGACCTCACCTGGCAGGCGTACAACCTCTACCCGGAGGACGGCCGGACCGGCGCCAGCCTCTACCACGCCTGGGACGAGCGGGGAAAGCTGCTGGGCGAGTCGGAGGCGGCGACCACGGTCTCCTTCGACCGGCCGTACGCGGGCGCGGGGCTGCCCCTCCACGTGGGACACGCCTACGACTTCGTCCGCTGGGCCGAGCGCTACGGCTACGACCTGGCCTACGCCGAGACGCGCGATCTGCACGCGGGCGATGTCGACCCCACCCGCTACCGGGGGCTGGTCTTCCCCGGCCATGACGAGTACTGGTCGGCGCCGATGCGCCGCACCGTGGAGTCGGCCCGGGACAGCGGCACCTCACTGGTCTTCCTCTCCGCGAACACCATGTACTGGCAGGTCGAACTCTCCCCCTCGCCCTCCGGTCCGGACCGGCTGCTGACCTGCCACAAGCGCCGCGGCCCCGGCCGCTCGGCGCTGTGGCGGGAGACCGCGCCCGAGCAGCAGCTGATCGGCATCCAGTACGCGGGCCGGGTGCCCGAGCCGAGCCCGCTGGTCGTGCGCAACGCCGGGCACTGGCTGTGGGAGGCGACGGGCGCGGCGGAGGGCGACGAACTGCCCGGCCTGGTGGCGGGCGAGGCCGACCGCTACTTCCCGCGCACCGTCCTGCCCGAGCACCTCCGCCGGATCCTGCTGGCCCACTCCCCGTACCGGGACACGGAGGGGGCCCTCCGCCATCAGGAGACCTCGCTCTACCGGGCCCCGAGCGGCGCTCTGGTGTTCGCGTCGGGGACGTTCGCGTGGTCGCCCGCACTGGACCGTCCGGGGCATACGGACGAGCGGATCCAGCGCGCGACGGCGAATCTGCTGGACCGCATCTGCAAGCGGGGGTGACGGGCCCCGCGGAGGCCCGAGCCCCGCCCCGCGAGCCCCGCCCCGCGAGCCCCGGCCTGCGGGCCTCGGCCCGCTGGCCCCGGTCGCGGGGTGTGGAATACGGGGTCTGGCTCATGGGGCGCGGCTCCTTCGGGCCGGTCAGCTCGACGCGGGTGGCGGCGCGGGTCTGTCGGGGTCCGCCTGGGCCGCCCCACGAGCAGATGTA
>NZ_BBOX01000320.1 GCF_001553455.1 Streptomyces hygroscopicus subsp. hygroscopicus | reverse complement strand
TGACGGTGACGTCCTGGGGCGCGGCCCGCGCGGCGTGGCCCGCGGGCCACGGCCCGCGCCATGGTGGGGCCTACTCCGGACCGAGAGACGGCGCCTCCCGTATCCCGAACCGATGCCGCAGCGCCGACCGGGCGGCCAGGTATCCGCACATCCCGTGCACCCCCGGCCCCGGCGGGGTCGCCGACGAGCACAGGAAGAGCCCGGGGAGCGGGGTGCGGTACGGATCGAGGCGGGGCACAGGCCGGGCGAGGCTCTGCCACGGCGTCATCGCGCCCGAGCCGATGTCCCCGCCCACGCAGTTGGGGTCGTAACGCTCCAGGGCGCGTCCGGACACCCCGCGCGCCGCGAGCACGGTGTCGCCGAAGCCGGGGGCATAGGTCTCGATCCGGGAGCGGATCAGCTCCACCGGGTCGGTGTCGTCGCCGTTCGGCAGGTGGGCGTAGGCCCACACCGGACGCCTGCCGGGCCGGGCGCGCCCGGGATCGGTGACGGCCGGGTCGACCAGCAGCACGAAGGGCCTCCGGCTGCGGATCCCGCGCGCCGTCAGACCCTCCTCCCGGACCAGCTCGGCGCGGCTGCCGCCCAGGTGTACGGTCCCGGCGCGGCCCACGGCGGGGTCGGCCCACGGGATCGGGTCGCTGACCAGGAAGTCGGCCTTGGCGGCGGCCGGGCCGTAGCGGAACCGCCGCAGCGACCGGACGTAGCGGGCGGGCAGCGCGCGTCCGGCGATGCCCAGCAGCCCGGGGACGCCGGTGTCGAGCAGCACCGCGCGATGTCCGGCCAGCTCGGCGAGGTCGCTGATCTCGTGCCCGGGGTGGAGGGTGCCGCCGTGGGCGGTGAGGTCGTCGGCCATGGCCTCGGCGATCCGGGCGCTTCCGCCGCGCGGCAGTGGCCAGCCGGGGCCGTGCGCCAGATGCCCGAGGAGGGCTGCCACCGCCGCGCCGGCCAGACTGGGCAGTTCGCCCACGGCATGCGCGGCGACCCCGGTGAACAGGGCGGGCGCCTCCTCACCGGTGAAGCGGGCGGCGCCGAGCCGGGTGCCGTGGACGAGGATCCGTGGCGCCAGCAGCAGCGGTGCCACCGGATCCCGGGGGAGGGCGCGCTGCCCGGACAGGACGAAGTCGACCACGCCCTCGCCGTGCCGCAGCAGCGGTGCCATCAGCCGCCGCCAGCGCTCCCCGTCCGGGCCGAGCCCGGCGCAGGTGGCCTCCAGATCGTGGTGGGCGAGCGCGGCGCGGCCGCCGTCCAGCGGATGGGCGTAGGAGATCTCGGGCGTCAGCAGCTCCACTCCGCGTGGCGCCAGGCCGAACTCGCGGAAGAAGCGGGAGGCGGCCGCCATCGGGTGGACCGCCGAGCAGATGTCATGCGCGATCTCCGGGTCGAAGAGCGGCTGGGTGCGCAGCCCGCCGCCGATGGTGGGGGCGGCCTCGTACACCGCCACCCGCACCCCGGCGCGGGCCAGGGTGACGGCTGCCGCGAGCCCGTTGGGGCCGCTGCCCACGATCGCCGCGTCGGCCATGCCAACACCTCCTGTCCGGCGGGTGTCCCGGCATACGGGTTCCTCGTACGACGTGTGCGAACCGGCGTAAGCGGAACCCGGACCGCCGAGCCCTGTGGCGCGCGCCCCGCCGCGGGCCGCCGCCCGTCCGTGCGGCAGAATCGAAGGGGCTTGGACAAAACCACCAGGAGGAAGCGTGTCCGGATTCGTCGAGAAGCCCGAGCCGGTCGAGGTTCCGGGCCTTCAGCACCTGCACACCGGCAAGGTGCGCGACCTTTACCGGAACGAGCGCGGAGAGCTCGTCATGGTCGCCAGCGACCGGATCTCCGCCTACGACTGGGTCCTGCCGACCGAGATCCCGGAGAAGGGCAAGATCCTCACCCAGCTCTCCCTCTGGTGGTTCGACCTGCTCGCCGACCTCGTGCCGCACCACGTGCTGTCCACCGAGCTGCCCCCCGGCGCCCCCGCCGACTGGGCGGGCCGCACCCTGGTGTGCCGGTCGCTGCGGATGGCCCCGGTGGAATGCGTGGCGCGCGGCTATCTGACCGGCTCCGGTCTGGCCGAGTACCGGGAGAGCCGCACGGTGTGCGGGATCGCCCTCCCCGAGGGGCTGACCGACGGCTCCGAGCTGCCCTCCCCGATCTTCACCCCGGCCACCAAGGCCGAGGTCGGCGAGCACGACGAGAACGTGGCGTACGAGGAGGTGGCCCACCGCATCGGCGCCGAGCCCGCCGCCCAGCTGCGCCAGGCCACCCTCGCGGTCTACAGCCGGGCCCGGGAGATCGCCCGGGCCCGGGGCATCATCCTCGCCGACACCAAGTTCGAGTTCGGCTACGCGGAGGCGACCGCGGGCGCGGAGGGCGCCGAGCCGGTGCTCGCCGACGAGGTGCTGACCCCGGACTCCTCCCGCTTCTGGCCCGCCGACCAGTGGCAGCCCGGCCGTGCCCAGCCGTCCTTCGACAAGCAGTACGTCCGCGACTGGCTGACCTCCCCGGCCTCCGGCTGGGACCGCACCGGCGAGCAGCCGCCGCCCCCGCTCCCGGCGGAGGTCGTCGAGCGGACCCGGGCGAAGTACGTGGAGGCGTACGAGCTGCTGACCGGCACCCGCTGGACGTAGGGCCGGGAACGACCAAGGGCCCCGGCCGATCGGCCGGGGCCCTTGCTGTCCACCGAGCGGACGACGAGGCTCGAACTCGCGACCTCAACCTTGGCAAGGTTGCGCTCTACCAACTGAGCTACGTCCGCCTGCGCCGGACTTCTCCGGTTCGGCGCCCCTCTACTATAACCAAACCCCCGACCGGTGAACTACCACCCCCGGGTCGGGGCCGCTCCGGCCGGCGGAACGGTGGCAGGAGCGTCGGCGGGGGGCGCTCAGAACCAGCCGCGCTCCCGGGCGATCCGTGCCGCCGCGTGCCGGTTCTCCGCCCCCAGCTTCGCCGCCGCGGCCGACAGGTAGTTCCGGACCGTCCCCTGGGAGAGCCGGGCGCGCTGGGCGATCTCCGCGATGGAGGCGCCGTCCGTCGCCAGCTCCAGCAGCTCCGCCTCCCGCTCGGTCAGCGGGGAGTCACCGGCGCTGATCGCGTCGGCCGCCAGCCCCGGGTCCACATAGCGGGACCCGCCGTGCACCGTGCGGATGATCTCCGCCAGCCGCTGCGCGGATGTGGTCTTCGGCACGAAACCGCGCACCCCCGCCTCCAGGGCCCGCTTGAGGTGGCCCGGCCGGCCGTGGCCGGTCACGATCATCGACCGGCAGCCGGGCAGCTCCGACCGGAGCGCCGCGGCCACCGACACCCCGTCCGCCCCGGGCATCTGCAGGTCCAGCACCGCCACATCGGGCCGGTGGGCCCGCGCCATGGCCAGCGCCTCGGGCCCGGACGCCGCCTCCGCGACCACCAGCAGATCGTCCTCCAGGGCCAGCAGGGCGGCCAGGGCGCCCCGGATCAGGTGCTCGTCGTCGGCCAGCAGCACCCGGATCGCCGTGGTGTCACTCACGCGTCCCCTCCCAGCGGAACCTCGGCCCGCAGCCGGTACACGCCGCCCGCCCCCGGGCCCGACTCCAGGGTGCCGCCCAGCGGCGCCAGCCGCTCCCGCAGCCCCTTGAGCCCGCTTCCCGCACCGCTTCCCGCACCGCTTCCCGCACCGCTTCCCGCACCGTTTCCGGCACCGTTTCCCGCACCGTTTCCGGCACCGTTTCCCGCCCTGGTGCCTGCCCCGGCGTCCGCGGCATCCGGCACCCCGTCGTTCTCCATCAGCAGCACCGCCGTCCGGTCCCCTCCCGGCCGGGACGACACCCCCAGCCGTACGGTGCAGCGGGCCGCGTCCGCGTGCCGCAACACGTTCGTCGCCCCCTCGCGGACCACCCAGCCCAGCGCCGCCCGTACCGTCCCCGGCAGCTCCGCGCCGCCGTCGTCCTCGATCCGGCAGTCCACCCGGGCCGCCCGCAGCACCGACCGGGCACCGGCCAGCTCCACCCGCAGATCCGCCTCCCGATAGCCCCGGACCACCTCCTGGACCTCCGCCTGCGACTCCCGCGCGATCCGCTGCACCTCCACCATCTGGGCCTCCGCCTCCGGCATCCCCCGTCGGGCCAGCCGTGCCGCCAGCTCGCCCTTGAGCGCGATCAGCGCGAGGTTGCGGCCGACCACATCGTGCAGGTCCCGGCTGAACCGCAGCCGCGCCTCGGCGACCGCCAGCCGCGCCTGCGCCTCCCGGGACGCGTCCAGCTCCCACATCACCGCCAGCACCCACACCGAGCTGCGGACCGTCAGCAGACACAGGGAACTCATCAACGCCACGGCCGAGGCGGCCGTCACCGGGGCGCGGATCCCGGGCCGGGCCACCGCCTCCGCCGCCGCCAGCGCCACCGCGAACCCCGCATGGACCCCGGCGAACCGGCGGAGCGACGCCAGCAGCGCGTACCCGGAGGAGAACGGCGCCAGGCACAGCACGGTCAGCGGCACGATCGCCCCGAGCTCCCGCACCCTGGCGTCGAGCACCACCCCGAGCCCCAGCTCCACGGTCATCAGGGCCATGGCCACGGCGGGAAGCCACGGCTCCACCGGCCGGTCGCTCAGCCGGTGGTCGATGCCCCGGTGCAGCAGTGGCGCGGTGAGCAGCAGCTGCGCCAGACACAGGGCGAGCAGCGGCCACACCAGCGCCCCCGGGCCGTGCCGCAGCGTCGGCGCCAGGGACGGGGCCAGCGTGACGGGGTAGATCCAGGGCACCACGTACAACGTCCACCGCGTGTACAGCTCGACCCGGGCGAGCCGGCTGTGTCCGCGCCATCGCCGTATCACGTACCCCGTTCCTCCCGCCCCGTTCCCGCCGTTCAGCGCCGCGGCTCCCAGAAGAACCGCCTGCGTACGGTCCACCATGCCAGCACCGTCCAGGCCACGGCCGTCACCAGGGCCCCGAACACCTCCAGCGGGCTCATCCCGCCGGTCCACCCGCCCCGGACCAGGTCGACGACCGGGGTCAGCGGCAGCCGTTCGCACACCGCCGCGACCTGATCCGGCATCACCTCCAGCGGTACGAACAGCCCGCTGGCCATCATCGACACCAGCATCAGCGGCATCGGCGTCAGCTGCGCGGACTCCCCGGTCCTGGTGTACGCGGCCGTCGCGGCGGCCAGCGCCACCATCTGCGCCAGCCCGATCGCCACTCCGGCCACGGCCAGATACGGGGCCTTCGGCGCCGGTACGTCCAGGGCGAGCCCCACCGACACCGCCAGCAGCACGCACTGGACCAGCCCCATCAGGACGGCCGGGAGCGCCGAGCCGGCCAGGATCTCGGCGTCGGTGGGCTCTCCGGCGCGCAGCCGCTTGAGGACCAGCTCCTCACGCCGGATCACATACACGCCCACCAGGTTCAGGTAGACCGCGAGGATCAGGGCCAGGCCGATCGAACCGGGCAGGACCAGCATGCCCAGCGACAGACCGGCGTCCTCCAGGTCGATATCCTTGGTGACCGTGGTCATGCTGAGGGTCAGCGTGCCGGGCAGCAGCACGGCGTAGCTGAGCGCCGCCTTGTTCCGCACCAGGAGCGTCAGTTCGGCGCGGCCGAGGGCGAGCACCCGGTCCTTGGCGGTGGTCCGGGCGGGGCCCGCGGCCCGGTCGGCGGCCGTGGGGGTGGTGGTCGTGGTGGTCATCGCGTCGCCCCCGCCCCCGCCCCCGCCGCCGTCCCCGCCCTCTCCGCGGCCCTCGCCGGATCCGCCGGATCCCGCCCGTCCGCCGTCTCCAAGGCGCCGGCGATGTGCAGGAACGCCTCCTCCAGTGAGGCCGACCGGGCGTCCAGCCCGGTCAGCTCGATCCGCCGGTCCCGTGCCCACAGCAGCGCCTCGGTGGCCGTGCGCTGAAGGTCGCGGGTGCGCAGCCGTACGGTGCGGCCCGCCGTCTCGCAGGCGAGGGCGCCCAGCCGGCCGGCCGGCGGCAGCTCCTCGGGGCGGACGTCGGCGGGGGGGGG
>NZ_BBOX01000319.1 GCF_001553455.1 Streptomyces hygroscopicus subsp. hygroscopicus | reverse complement strand
GGGGCGGACGTCGGCGGGGAGGGTGAAGGAGAGCCGCGAGGGCCGCTCGGCCACGATGTCGGCGACCCGGCCCGAGGTGGCGATCCGTCCCGCGTGCATGATCGCCAGCCGGTCGGCCAGGGTTTCGGCCTCCTCCAGGTAGTGGGTGGTCAGCAGGACCGTGGTGCCCTGGTCCCGCAGGGCGCGCACCAGTTCCCAGGTCTCCCGCCGGCTCTCCGCGTCCAGTCCGGTGGTCGGTTCGTCGAGGAAGAGCACCTCGGGGCGGCCCAGCAGCGCGAGCGCCAGGTCCAGCCGGCGGCGCTCACCGCCGGAGAGCATCTTGACCCGGACGTTCCGGCGCCCGGTGAGCCCGACCAGCTCCAGGCTCTCCGCCACGGGGCGGGCGCCGCTGGTGCAGCCCGCCCACATCCGCGCGGTCTCCAGGGCCGTCAGTTCGGGCGGGAAACCGCCCTCCTGGAGCATCACCCCGATCCGCGGCCGGACCTTCGCCCGTTCCCGGTACGGTTCATGGCCGAGCACCCGCACCGTGCCGCCGGTCGGGGCGGCGAGCCCCTCCAGCAGCTCCAGGGTGGAGGTCTTGCCCGCGCCGTTCGTGCCCAGCAGGGCGAACAGTTCCCCGCGGGCCACCGAGAAGGAGATCCCCCGGACCGCGTCGAAGCCCTGGGACCCGGCGGGGCCGTATCTGCGCCGCAGGTCGTTCACGTCGATCGCGCTGTCACCGGTATGCATGGCTCCAGGCTTCCGCCGCCCTGACCGGCGCAGTAGTGCGCGCTGTCATCGGCCCGGATGACATATGTCATCGGACGTCGGCCGGTGCCGGGGAAGGCGGCGCGCGAAGTGGGGGAAAACACATGAGGCGCCGGTCGATTGGACCGGCGCCTCATATCTGGAGCGGACGACGAGATTCGAACTCGCGACCCTCACCTTGGCAAGGTGATGCTCTACCAACTGAGCCACGTCCGCATGCCTCCGACCGGCTTTCACCGATCGGCGCGTGCATCACTCTACCTGATCCTCCCGAGCGGAGGACGATAGGTGATGAGAGCGGGTGACAGGGATCGCACACTGCGCCTCCCCCTTGGAAAGGGGGCGCTCTACTACTGAGCTACACCCGCATGGTGTCTTCCTCGGGGTTCCGGCCTTTCGGCCTCGCCCCTCGGCGTGCTCCAGACTTTAGCGGATCACCGGGGGTGCTGTGCAACTCGGCTGAACGGGCCGCTCAGGCCGACTCGTTGAAGGCTTCGTAGACCTTCTTGGGGATCCGGCCGCGCGGGGGCACCTCCATGCCGTGCGACCTGGCCCAGGCGCGCACCGCCGCCGGGTCCGGGGCGACGGCGGTGCGGCGGTACGTCTTGCCCGAGCGGGCCCGCTTGCGGCCGGCCTCCACGTACGGCGCGAGAACGTCGCGCAGTTTCGACGCATTGGCAGAGTTGAGGTCGATCTCGTACAACTTGCCGTCGAGTCCGAACGTGACCGTCTCTTCCGCTTCGCCTCCCTCGAGGTCGTCGGAGAGCGTGACCACTACGCGCTGCGCCACGGATATCGGTCCTTTCGGGCTGCATCGATGCGTTGACGTGCATGGATGCCAGCTGTCCAGTTGTTGTCGAACAATGCTTTTTCATTTGTACAGCGCCTGGCATTGCATTGTGAACCCGGTAATTCCCTCCGCGTGTCACGCCGTGGTCGGGACCATACGTTTTTCTGTGACCTTTCCCTGTCAGTTGCCGCCGACGATGCTTAAACGTGACCGAACCATCGCTTATCTACTCGCGTAGATTTTCTGCCGGGGTAGGCTTGGGCCACCGCCTTACGCACCAGCACCACACCACCGGGAGTGCCAGTGGCACGCGTCGTAGTCGACGTCATGCTCAAGCCGGAGATCCTCGACCCCCAGGGCCAGGCGGTGCAGCGAGCACTGCCCCGCCTCGGCTTCGAGGGGATCGCCGACGTCCGCCAGGGCAAGCGCTTTGAACTTGAGGTGGAGGGCCCGGTCGACGACGCCGCCCTCGCCCGTATCCATGAGATCGCCGAGACCTTCCTGGCGAACACCGTGATCGAGGACTTCTCCGTGAAGGTCGAGGCCGGCGAGGGCGCCGACGTCGCCGCCGTGAAGGCGGAGTCGTGACCGCACGCGTCGGAGTCATCACCTTCCCCGGCACCCTCGACGACCGCGACACCCAGCGCGCGGTCCGCACCGCCGGACTCACCCCCGTGCCGCTGTGGCACCGCGACAAGGACCTGCGGCAGGTCGACGCGGTGATCCTGCCGGGCGGCTTCTCCTACGGCGACTATCTGCGGGCCGGTGCGATCTCCCGGTTCTCCCCGGTAATGGAGTCGGTGATCGACCAGGCGAAGGCCGGTATGCCGGTGCTTGGCATCTGCAATGGCTTCCAGGTTCTCACCGAGACCCATCTCCTCCCCGGTGCGATGCTGCGGAACAACCATCTGCACTTCATCTGCCGTGATCAGAAGTTGCGAGTGGAAAACGCGGAGACCGCCTGGACCCGCTCCTACGAGCAGGGCCAGGAGATCAACATCCCGCTGAAGAACATCGACGGCCGCTATGTCGCCGATGAGCGCGTCCTCGATGAACTCGAGGCCGAGGGACGCGTCGTCTTCCGCTATCAGGACCTCAACCCCAACGGCTCGCTGCGCGACATCGCCGGTATCTGCAATGCGGCGGGCAATGTCGTCGGCCTCATGCCCCACCCCGAGCACGCCGTCGAACCGCTGATCGGCACCGGTCGCACCGACGGTCTCGGATTCTTCACCTCGATCCTCAAGAGGCTGGTCAGCGCATGACCCTGGACGCCGGAACGGCCGAGGGAGCGACCGAGCGCCCCAGCCCGCGACTACAGATCCACAGCGCGCGAAGGAGCGACCGAGCGTGACCCTCGACACTGTCAAGCACGCGGCGCAGACCCCGGACGCCGAGCAGCCCTGGGCCGAGCTCGGTCTCAAGCAGGACGAGTACGAGCGCATCCGCGCCATCCTGGGCCGCCGCCCCACCGGCGCCGAGCTCGCGATGTACTCCGTCATGTGGTCCGAGCACTGCTCGTACAAGTCGAGCAAGGTCCATCTGCGGCAGTTCGGCGAGAAGGCCCCCGAGAGCGACGCCCTGCTCGTCGGCATCGGCGAGAACGCGGGCGTGGTCGACGTCGGCCAGGGCTACGCGGTCACCTTCAAGGTCGAGTCGCACAACCACCCCTCGTACGTCGAGCCCTACCAGGGCGCGGCCACCGGCGTCGGCGGCATCGTCCGCGACATCCTCGCCATGGGCGCCCGCCCGGTGGCCGTCATGGACCCGCTGCGCTTCGGCGCCGCCGACCACCCCGACACCAAGCGGGTGCTGCCCGGCGTCGTCGCGGGCATCGGCGGCTACGGCAACTGCCTGGGCCTGCCCAACATCGGCGGCGAGGTCGTCTTCGACGCCTGCTACCAGGGCAACCCGCTGGTCAACGCGCTCTGCGTGGGCGTGATGAAGCACGAGGACATCCACCTCGCCAAGGCGTCCGGCGCCGGCAACAAGGTGATCCTCTACGGCGCCCGCACCGGCGGCGACGGCATCGGCGGCGTCTCCGTGCTGGCCTCGGAGACCTTCGACGCCGCGGGCGACAGCGCCTCCGGCACCGGGAAGCCGACGAAGCGCCCCGCCGTCCAGGTCGGCGACCCCTTCCAGGAGAAGCTGCTCATCGAGTGCACCCTGGAGGTCTTCAAGGAGGACCTGGTCGAGGGCATCCAGGACCTCGGCGGCGCGGGTCTGTCCTGCGCCACCAGCGAGCTGGCCAGCGCCGGCTCCGGCGGGATGCGGGTCGAGCTGGACACCGTGCCGCTGCGCGACTCCTCGCTCTCCCCCGAGGAGATCCTGATGAGCGAGTCGCAGGAGCGCATGTGCGCGATCGTGAAGCCCGAGAAGGTCGACCGCTTCCTGCAGATCTGCGAGAAGTGGGACGTGATCGCCACCGTCATCGGTGAGGTCACCGACGGCGAGCGGCTGGAGATCTACTGGCACGGCGAGCAGATCGTCGACGTCCCGCCGCGCACCGTCGCCCACGAGGGCCCGGTCTACGAGCGCCCCTACGCCCGCCCCGAGTGGCAGGACGCGCTCCAGGCCGACGACGCGGGCAGGCTGCCGCGTCCGGCCACCGCCGAGGAGCTGCGCGAACAGGTCCTGAAGGTGGTCTCGGCCCCGAACCAGGCGTCCAAGTCCTGGGTCACCGATCAGTACGACCGCTTCGTCCAGGGCAACACGGTCCTCGCCCAGCCCGAGGACTCCGGCATGGTCCGGGTGGACGAGGAGACGGGCCTGGGCGTGGCCGTCGCCACGGACGGCAACGGCCGTTACGCCAAGCTGGACCCGTACGCGGGGGCGCAGCTCGCGCTCGCCGAGTCCTACCGCAACGTGGCCGCGTCCGGCGCCAAGCCGCTCGCCATCTCCAACTGCCTCAACTTCGGCTCGCCGGAGGACCCCGCGGTCATGTGGCAGTTCGCGGAGGCCACCCGGGGGCTCGCCGACGGCTGTCTGGCCCTGGGCACCCCGGTCACCGGCGGCAATGTGTCGCTGTACAACCAGACCGGGGAGGTGGCCATCCACCCGACGCCGGTGGTCGCCGTCCTCGGCGTCATCGACGATGTGGCCCGCCGCACCCCGATCGCCTTCGCGGAGGAGGGCCAGCTGCTCTACCTGCTCGGCGACACCGCTGACGAGCTGGGCGGATCGGCCTGGTCGCAGGTGATCCACGACCACCTCGGCGGACTGCCGCCGAAGGTGGACCTGGAACGTGAGCGGCTGCTCGCCGAGATCCTGATCTCCGCCTCCCGCGACGGCATGGTGGACGCGGCCCACGACCTGTCCGACGGCGGGCTGATCCAGGCGCTGGCCGAGTCGTGTCTGCGCGGCGGCAAGGGCGCCCGGATCGTCGTCCCCGACGGCGTGGACCCCTTCGTGCTGCTGTTCTCCGAGTCCGCGGGCCGGGCGATCGTCGCGGTACCGCGCAGCGAGGAGGTCCGCTTCAACGACATGTGCGGGGCGCGCGGGCTTCCGGCGACCCGTATCGGCGTGATCGACGGCGACGCGATCGAGGTCCAGGGGCAGTTCTCCCTCCCGCTGGCCGAGCTGCGTCAGGCGCACGAGGCGACGATCCCGGGTCTGCTGGCCTGACGGTCCGCGCCACGGCCGCATGACGTACGGCCCGTCCCCTGGCAGGGGGCGGGCCGTACGGTCCGTCGGGGAGCGTGTCCCGGCCGGGACTCAGGTGCCCCGGCCCGTACCTCACGTGCCCCAGAACGCGTTCAGGGCGTCGATGTTCTCGGCGCATTCGTCGATGTCGGTGATCTTGCCGCCGACGATGGTGAAGAATTCTCCGTTCTTCATGTCGAGGCCGCGGTTTCCGCGCTCCGCGCGCAGGCGGTGGACGGCCATCGCGTGCCCGCGTCCGTCGCACATCACCGTCTCCAGCTCGGTCCGCATGGTGCCACCGGTCTCCTCGGACATCGTGCGGTACAGCTCCATGCAGGCGTCCCGGCCCTTGTGGTGTCCGGAGATCGCGTTGTCACCCGGCACATGGTGGACGACATCCGAGGTGATCAGTGTCGCCACCGTGTCCAGATCGCCCTCCGAGAAGGCCGTACAGGCGCGACGCACCAGGGCGCAATCGGGGTGCTCGCCCATGGGATTTCACACCTTTCGTACCGATAGATAACCCTTCTTCCTCCATCCTGCTCCCCTCCGGGCCTCCTCTAAGCTCTCCGCCATGCCGTCTCGTGCCCGTGCCCGCAGCTATGACCCCGCCAAGACCCGGACCGCCGTGACCGCGCAGCTGCGCCGTGTGCGGGAGGCGGTCGGGGGGCTGGACGAGAAGGGCCTGGCCGCCCCGACCCGGCTCGGTGACTGGACGGTCCGGGAGCTGATCGCGCATCTGGCCATGGCCGTGTCGTCCGTCGGCCGTCTCCTGGAGCGGCCCGCGCCGCCCGTGCGGGAGGTCACCGCCACCGGCTGGGCCACGGCGACGGCCGCGCACTCGGCGGCGATCGACACCGATACCCACGCGTTCGCGGCGGATGCGGCGGGTACGGCGGGTACAGACCCGGGCGGGCTGCTCGAGCGCGAGGCGGCCCGGTTCGCCGAGACGGCCGCCGTGGCGCCCGGCGACCGGCTGCTGGCCACCCGCGTCGGGGCGATGCGGCTCGACGACTACCTGGTCACCCGCTGTGTGGAGCTGGTCGTCCACGCCGACGATCTGACGGCCGCCACCGGCGTCCCCGTCCCCCACGACCGCCAGGCCCTGGCCACCGCGGCCCGGGTGCTCGCCGACGCCCTCGCGGCGAAGGCGCCCGGCGGCTCGGTCGAGGTCCGGATCCCCCCGTTCGCCGTGGTCCAGTGCGTCGAGGGTCCCCGGCACACCCGCGGCACCCCGCCGAACGTCGTCGAGACCGACCCGCTGACCTGGATCCGCCTCGCCACGGGCCGCCTGGCCTGGGCCGAAGCCCTGGAGTCGGCGCGGCTGACCGCGAGCGGCGACCGCGCGGACCTCTCCGCCCACCTCCCCGTGCTCGGCTGACGGCCCCCGGGGAGGAGCGCGAGGGCGGGGCGGGGCGCGCGGCCGGGATCCGCGCGGCGGCGCCCGGCCGGTGGGCGACGCGGGTAGCGGGGGCCGCCGCGGGAACCGCGCGAGATGTGATCCTTGCCTCGGCCACGTATCCCGGCCCGCGGCCGTCCGCAGGTCGGGGGCGGGACGGGGCGGGATTCCGGGGGCCCGGGGAGGCGCGGAGGAATGTGACATACGCCCCCCTGACGGGTCCCTCGTTCGGAGGCACCGCGGAACTGGCCTAGACTCGATGACGTGCCACGTGGTGACGGACGACTCAGCCACGACCTGCTCCCCGGTGAGAAGGGCCCCCAGGACGCCTGCGGCGTTTTCGGAGTCTGGGCCCCGGGTGAAGAGGTCGCCAAACTCACCTACTTCGGGCTGTACGCACTGCAGCACCGTGGACAGGAGTCCGCGGGCATCGCGGTGAGCAACGGCTCCCAGATCCTCGTCTTCAAGGACATGGGCCTGGTCTCACAGGTCTTCGACGAAACTTCCCTCGGCTCCCTCACGGGCCATATCGCGGTCGGTCATGCCCGTTACTCCACCACCGGGGCCTCGGTGTGGGAGAACGCGCAGCCCACCTTCCGGGCCACGGCCCACGGCTCGATCGCGCTCGGCCACAACGGGAACCTGGTCAACACCGTGGAGCTGGCGGAGCTGGTCGCGGCCCTGCCCCGGGACGGCGGCCGGGCCACCCAGGTCGCGGCGACCAACGACACCGACCTCGTCACCGCCCTGCTCGCGGGCCAGGTGGACGAGGACGGCAAGCCGCTGACCGTCGAGCAGGCGGCCCCCATCGTGCTGCCCAAGGTCAAGGGTGCTTTCAGCCTCGTTTTCATGGACGAGCACACGCTGTACGCGGCGCGTGACCCCCAGGGCGTCCGCCCGCTGGTCCTCGGCCGCCTCGAGCGCGGCTGGGTGGTGGCGTCCGAGACCGCCGCCCTGGACATCGTGGGCGCGTCCTTCATCCGCGAGATCGAGCCCGGCGAGCTGGTCGCCATCGACGAGAACGGGCTGCGCTCCTCCACCTTCGCCGAGGCCCGGCCCAAGGGCTGTGTCTTCGAGTACGTGTACCTCGCCCGCCCCGACACCGACATCGCGGGCCGGAACGTGTACCTGTCCCGGGTCGAGATGGGCCGCCGGCTGGCCAAGGAGTCCCCGGCCGACGCCGACCTCGTCATAGCGACACCGGAGTCCGGCACCCCCGCCGCCGTCGGCTACGCCGAGGCCAGCGGGATCCCGTACGGTTCCGGGCTGGTCAAGAACAGCTATGTGGGCCGGACCTTCATCCAGCCCTCGCAGACCATCCGCCAGCTCGGCATCCGGCTCAAGCTGAACCCGCTCAAGGAGGTCATCCGGGGCAAGCGCCTGGTGGTCGTCGACGACTCGATCGTCCGCGGCAACACCCAGCGCGCCCTGGTGCGGATGCTCCGCGAGGCCGGGGCCGCCGAGGTCCACATCCGGATCTCGTCCCCGCCGATCAAGTGGCCGTGCTTCTTCGGCATCGACTTCGCCACCCGCGCCGAGCTGATCGCCAACGGTCTCTCGGTCGAGGAGATCGGCAAGTCGCTGGGCGCCGACTCGCTGGCGTACATCTCCATCGACGGCATGATCGAGGCGACCACGATCGCCAAGCCGGATCTGTGCCGTGCCTGCTTCGACGGCGAGTACCCGATGGAGCTGCCGGATCCGGAGCTGCTGGGCAAGCACCTCCTGGAATCCGAGACACAGGCCCCGAGCAGCGCCGACGCCGACGGTGTGACGACGCTGACCGCTGGTGTCGGCGGCGCCGACGCCCTGCGCCGCCCCTGAGCGCCGCACGCCTGTCATCCCCGATACGAAAGATCACAACGTCATGACACGCCCGTCCGAGTCCGGGTCCACCTACGCCGCCGCGGGCGTCGACATCGAGGCGGGCGACCGCGCCGTCGAGCTGATGAAGGAGTGGGTGAAGAAGGCGAGCCGCCCCGAGGTCGTGGGCGGGCTCGGCGGCTTCGCCGGGCTCTTCGACGCCTCCGCCCTGGCCCGCTACCGGCGTCCGCTGCTCGCCTCCGCCACCGACGGGGTGGGCACCAAGGTGGACATCGCCCGGCGGATGGGCGTGTACGACACCATCGGCCGCGACCTGGTCGGCATGGTCGTGGACGACCTGGTGGTCTGCGGCGCCGAGCCGCTCTTCATGACCGACTACATCTGTGTCGGCAAGGTCCACCCCGAGCGCGTCGCCGCCATCGTCAAGGGCATCGCCGAGGGGTGCGCCCTCGCGGGCTGCGCCCTGGTGGGCGGCGAGACCGCCGAACACCCGGGGCTGCTGGGCGCGGATGACTTCGACGTCGCCGGGGCCGGCACCGGCGTGGTCGAGGCCGACCAGGTGCTGGGCGCGGACCGTATCCGAACGGGTGATGCGGTGATCGCCATGGCATCCTCCGGACTTCACTCGAACGGGTACTCGCTCGTACGCCATGTGCTCTTCGACCGGGCCGGCTGGGCGCTGGACCGCGAGGTGCCGGAGCTCGGCCGGACGCTGGGGGAGGAGCTGCTGGAGCCCACCCGGATCTACTCGCTGGACTGCCTGGCCCTCACCCGCACCACCGAGGTGCACGCCTTCTCGCACATCACCGGCGGCGGGCTCGCCAACAACCTCGCCCGGGTCATCCCCGACGGGCTGCGCGCGGTCGTGGACCGCTCGACCTGGACCCCGGACGCGATCTTCCAGCTGGTCGGGCAGGCCGGTTCGGTCGACCGCCTGGAGCTGGAGAAGACCCTCAACATGGGCGTCGGCATGATGGCGGTCGTCCCGGCCGGTTCCGTCGATGTGGCGCTCACCACGCTCGCCGACCGCGGTGTCGACGCCTGGGTCAGCGGTGAGATCACCGAGCGGACGGCCGGGGACGCCGGAGCGGTCACGCTGACCGGTGATTATGCGGCCTGATCCGGCCGCGCCGGGTGCGCGGACAGCACAGAAGCCGGTCCGGGGCGGGAGCCCCGGACCGGTGGAGGTGTGCGGCGAAAAGCCGAGCGCCTCGAACGCGTGGTTCAGGCGCGGCGGCGCTGCCGGGACGGATCGGACTGGTCGTCGTCCTCGTCCTCATCGTTGTTGTACAGATCCGCGTACTGTGCGTACGGGTCGTCGTCCAGCTCATCGTCCTCGAACCGCTCGCCATTCGGTGGCTGGCTCGATGTCGATGCGCCCAGCTCCTCGGCCAGGCGTGAGAGATCCGTCCCACCGCTGTTGTACTTCAGCTGGCGGGCGACCTTCGTCTGCTTGGCCTTGGCCCGGCCGCGCCCCATGGCTCGACCCCCTCAACGACGGGGCTCGACGGCCCCAGAGTCTTGACACGCGTTCACGTTCATAAGTCGGAGCGGGCTCTCGGGAGAGAGACCGGTCCGTAGGGCTTCAACGGTACCTGCTTCTGTGGCCATACGGTACGTCGCCCACACGACGTGCCACGAGGCAGGACCCGCGAGGAGCCCGTTCCTCGCTGGTCAGCTGCGATTTTAACGTGTCGTGGGCGCCGACCCGCCGACAGGCCGTGAGGGATCTCTCCCCAGTGGCCCCCCCCAGGGGGCTCCCGCGTCCCCCGTCCGGCGGGCCCAGGCAGGGTCCCGCACGGCCTGTCCGCGTCACGTCCCGGGCGGCGCCCCCAGACGCTTCCAGCGGCTCTCAGGCGCCTCCTGGGCCATGCCGGTGGCATTCCCGTGGCGCCCGCGCCCGCCCCGCGTCAGGCGTTGCGGCCCTCTGCCATCCGCTGCTCGGCCAGCCGGTCGGCGGCTGCGGCGGGCGGGATGCCATCGGTCCGTGCCCGATCGAATATGGCCAAAGTCGTATCGAAGATCTTTGCTGCCTTCGCCTTGGCCCGATCGAAATCGAAACCGTGCAGCTCATCCGCCACCTGGATGACACCACCGGCATTCACCACGTAGTCCGGCGCGTAGAGGATCCCGCGGCCGTCCAGATCCTTCTCGACGCCCGGATGGGCCAGCTGGTTGTTGGCCGCGCCGCACACCACCTTCGCGGTCAGGACGGGCACCGTGGCGTCGTCCAGGGCGCCGCCGAGCGCGCACGGGGCGTAGACGTCCAGGTCGGCACGGATCAGCGCCTCGGTGTCCCGGACCGCCTGGACGCGGGGGTGGCGGGCCAGCACGCGGTCCACCGACTCGCCGCGCACATCCGTGACCACGACCTCGGCGCCGTCCTCCAGCAGGTGCTCCACCAGGTGGTGGCCGACCTTGCCGACCCCGGCGATGCCGACCCGGCGGCCGCGCAGCGTGGGCGCGCCCCAGGACGCCTGGGCGCTCGCCCGCATGCCCTGGAAGACGCCGAAGGCGGTCAGCACCGAGGAGTCGCCGGCGCCGCCGCTGTCGGGGGAGCGGCCGGTGGTCCAGGGGCACTCACGGGCGATGACGTCCATGTCGGCCACGTAGGTGCCCACGTCGCACGCGGTGACGTAGCGGCCACCGAGGGAGGCCACGAAGCGGCCGTAGGCGAGCAGCAGCTCCTCGGTCTTGATCTCCTCGGGATCGCCGAGGATCACGGCCTTGCCGCCGCCGTGGTCGAGCCCGGCGAGCGCGTTCTTGTAGGACATGCCGCGGGCGAGGTTGAGCGCGTCGAGGACCGCCGCTTCCTCGGGGTGCTCCTCGGCGGCGTAGGCGTGGAAACGGGTGCCGCCGAGCGCCGGGCCCAGGGCGGTCGAGTGGATGGCGATGACGGCCTTCAGGCCGCTCTCCCGGTCCTGGCAGAGCAGGACCTGCTCATGCCCGCCGAGATCGGACCGGAACAGCGTCGTGAGGGGTGAGAGAGGGTTCGGCACGCGACTCTCCGTCGGACCGTCGGCGCTGACGGTGTGACGTACGTCGGTCACGGTGGTGACTCCCATAGGTCGGAGTAGACGCCCTCCTGGCTGGTGGGGAGGGCCGTGGGCAAGAGGGTAAGCCCTGGGGCCGTGGCGGATCGGCCATGTCCCCGACGAGTCCGGCCGCCGGGCATGGGACGATGCCGTCAGGTGGGGGTAGGGAGCCCCTGGCGGTGGTCTCAGCCTTGAGGGAGCGCGTGTGACCGTGGCGTCTTCGGTGATTGTCCCGTACGCGGCGTATCTCCGGGTCTATGAGCCACTGGCAGCGTTCCCGGAGCCGGAGAGGTCGCACTGGGCGCGGTACGCCAAGCGCGACGACCTGCCGGGCGCGCAGGACGAGCTGCGCCGTTCGCTGGCGGACCTGCTGCCGGTGCCGCCGGTGGCGGTCCCGGTGCACGAGAGCGCGGACGCCTTTGTGACGGTCGTGGACGGCGTCACATGCGTCTGCCCGTGGCGGACGCGGCTGAGGGGCTGGCTGGCCCTGGAAGAGCTGCCGGAGCGCCTTCCCGGGCCCCTTCTGGACGCGGCCCTGCCCCCGGTGGTGCGCCGGCAGGCGGTGGCGGACTACGAGCGGTGGCTGGAGCGCAACCCGGACGCCCGGCCGTGGATCCGCTCGGCCACCTGGCACGTACCGGTGCGCTGGTTCGTGCTCTTCTCCGACGAGGAGCGCGAATACACCAAGGGTGACGAGGGTCTCATCCTCCGTTACCGCACCCCGATGGTCCAGGCGAGGCGCCGGGTGGCGCGTGGCCTTAAGGTGCTCAAGGAGGCTCTCGGCGAGGGGCCGCTGATCGACGGGCTGGTGGACGTCGGCCGGTGGCTGGAGGAGTTCCACCCCCGGTCGCTGGTGGAGCTGGACTACGGCGGTCTGGTGCACACGGTGCCGGCCGGACAGCTGGAGGACGACCACTCGGCCGCGGATGTGGCGGAGGGCCTCGCGGCACTGCGCGACGGGGACGGGGAGCGGGCGGGCGGCGCCTACGAGCGGCTGACCGACCGCTGGAGCGTGGTGCGCGGGCGGCAGAACGCGAGCTGACCGCCACCGGCGTCCTCGCCGGTCGAGCGGTGCGCCGGCACAGAGGGGACGTAGGTCCCGATCCGGGCCATTGCCTCAATCGTGACCTAAAGCACTGACTTCGGGCCTTGCGGCAATCCCCCATCCTCGTGTCAAAATAGGACAAGGAGTCCGGGAGGGACTCCTTCCGCCCAACTATGGGCGGATTCATCGGTATTGCACGCCTTGACGGATCTGGTGACCCCTGATCCTGTTGTGACTGATCGTCACGGCCATGTGACTGTCCGCTATGACATGGTCCATCGGCTTCCGTTGAGGTTGGACACCTGAGAGGGCAATTCCATCGGTTTGGCCGACGCGGCTGGACAGATGGTGTAGTTGTAGTGCCGAGGACAAGCCGTTCGTCCTATAACCGACTCGGCCCGCGTCCGCCATTTCGGGCAACGCGGGTCAAGGTGCAGAATTTAGAGGAAAGAACCGTGATGGTTCGGTTCTCCCGAGGAGGCCGCTCATGACCGCTCGCACCCCTGATGCCGAGCCGCTGCTGACCCCGGCTGAGGTTGCCACGATGTTCCGCGTGGACCCGAAGACGGTCACGCGCTGGGCCAAGGCAGGCAAGCTCACGTCCATCCGCACGCTCGGAGGGCATCGGCGCTACCGCGAAGCGGAGGTCCGTGCACTTCTTGCGGGCATCCCGCAGCAGCGCAGCGAGGCCTGAACAACCGCATAACCGGGCATTTCCGGGCTCCCCCAGCCCGGTTTTCGCCTGTATAGCTCCACACGACGGGTGCCTGCCCCAACAGGCCCTCCACCGCTCGACATGGGTGCGTCGTTGATCGCGCTGGACTCCGCCGGGTCCGGCGCGATCTTTTTATGCCCCGGCGGCGGTCAACCGGAGGGATCCTCCAGTGGGCCTCAAGTGCCCCTGGAGTAGCACTCGTTCGGGCCTCGTGGGAAGCCTCGGGGCTCTCCCGGGGCGGCTCCGAAGGGCCTTCCGGAGGTCTCCCGGGGGTCCTGCGGGGCTCTTCCGGGGGGGCGCGGACAGACGGTGCAATTGCACATATTAAATTGACCCATGAAGAGCGGCGTGTAAGTTCCCTCACTCCGGAAACTCATTCAGTGACTCCCGTCACGCCGCCCGGCCGTTGCTCCGTGCCCACAGATTGCGGTACAAGGCAACTGCGGTAAGGGCTTACCGAGTTGACGGTGGCGCTGTGGCCGTCTGCGCGCCTTCGATCGTGTTCCCGGCCTCCCCGGCCCCCCTGGCCTCCTCGGCCCCGGTCGGTTCCATCGCCAGCCGCAGCAGGCGATGGCAGACCGGGCAGTGCCGGGTGAAGTGGCGGTAGCCCGTGGCGGCCGCCAGATGGGCGCGCAGCAGCGCCCTGGTCTCATGCTTCGCGGTCGTCGTCATACGCCGCACCTCCCGCGCACCCCCACGCACACCTTTTAGTCTGGGTACCGCTGCCGGTGGTGGGCCGTCAAGATGCGAAAGGCCCGGATCCATGAATGGATCCGGGCCTTCCGGGAAAGCGGTCCTGACGGGATTTGAACCCGCGGCCTCCACCTTGACAGGGTGGCGAGCACTCCAAACTGCTCCACAGGACCAACAGTGACGCCTGCGGCTCCGCCGCCGTGCGCCGCGCCGGTGTGCGCTGCGATGCAGACTCTACAGCAGGTCAGGGGGTGCGGTCGAACTCGCGCCCGGCGGGGCCCCGGCGGCCCGCCCGAGCCCCGCCGGGCGCCTACGGCGCCGCCGCGTCGATGGCCTTCACGATGCGCTTGTCGGACACCGGATAGGCGGTGCCGAGCGCGTGCGCGAAGTAGCTGACCCGCAGCTCCTCGATCATCCACCGGATCTCCAGCACCTCCTGGGGCACCGGGCGCCCCGGCGGGAACTGCTCCAGCAGCCAGGCGTACTCGTCCCGCATCTCCCGCACCTTCGCCATCCGGGCGCGGTCCCGGTCGGCGTTGCCCGGAAGCTGCTGCAGCCGCCGGTCCACGGCCACCAGATAGCGCATGAGGTCCGGAAGCCGCCGTACGCCGTGCGCGGTCACGAAACCCGGTGTGACGAGCTCCGAGAGCTGCTCCCTGATGTCGGTGAGGGAGGGCAGCAGAACGGGGCTGCTGGTGGCCTTCAGCCGGCGCTCGCACGACTGCCAGGCCGCCAGCACCTCCTGGACCTTGCGCACGGTGTCCAGCGTGGCGTCCATGATGTCGGCGCGCACCGCGTCGAAGAGCTTGCGGAACGACTCCTCGTCCCAGGCCGGTCCGCCACGGGCCGCGATCAGCCGGTCGGCCGCCGCGGCCACGCAGTCGTCGAAGAGCGCCTGCACGCTGCCGTGCGGGCTGCTGGAGAGCGCCAGCTTGGCCTGGTTGGAGAGCTTGCCCTGGACGAACTTGGCGGGGCTGGACGGCAGCTGGAGCAGGATCAGCCGGCGCGTCCCCCGCCACATCGCCTCCCGCTGCTCGGCCTCGGTGTCGAAGAGCCGCACGGCCACCGACGCGCCCTCGTCGACGAGCGCCGGATACGCCTTGACCGGCTGGCCGCCGCGGCGGGTCTCGAAGGTGCGCGGCAGCGTCCCGACCGTCCACCGGGTCAGCCCGCCGCGCTGCTCGATCCCCACGGCCTCCTTGGAGGACTCGAACGCCTTGGAGATCGCGGCCCGCGTCTTCGGCCGCAGCCGCTGCTGGAGCGCCTCCAGGTCCTTGTCCTCGGCGAGCTTGCGGCGCCGCTCGTCCACCACCCGGAAGGTGATCTTGAGATGGTCGGGGACCTTCGCCAGGTCCCAGTCCTCCGGTTCGATCCGCACGCCCACCATCCGCTGGAGCTCGCGCCCCAGCGCCGCCGTCAGCGGCGCCTGGAAGGGGACAGCGCTTTCCAGGAACCGCTTGGCGTAGTTGGGCGCCGGGACGTAGTGACGGCGGACCGGTTTGGGCAGCGAGCGGATCAGCTCGGTGACCAGGTCCTCGCGCAGGCCCGGGATCTGCCAGTCGAAACCGTCCGCGGTGACCTGGTTGAGCACCTGGAGCGGGATGTGGACGGTCACGCCGTCCGCGTCCGCCCCCGGCTCGAACTGGTAGGTCACCTTGAACTTGAGCTTCCCCTGGCGCCAGGAGTCCGGATAGGCGTCCTTGGTGACGCCCTGCGCCCGCTCGTTGATGAGCATCGACTTCTCGAAGGTGAGGAGCTCCGGCTCCTCCCGCCGCTTGTGCTTCCACCAGGAGTCGAAGTGCGCGCCAGAGACCACGTGCTCGGGGATCCGCTGGTCGTAGAAGTCGAAGAGCGTCTCGTCGTCCACGAGGATGTCGCGGCGCCGGGCGCGGTGCTCCAGCTCCTCGACCTCGCCCAGCAGTTTCCGGTTGTCGTGGAAGAACTGGTGGTGGGTGCGCCAGTCGCCCTCCACCAGGGCGTTGCGGATGAACAGATCGCGGCTGGTCTCCGGGTCGATCCGGCCGTAGTTGACCTTCCGCTGGGCGACGATCGGCACGCCGTAGAGCGTGACCCGCTCGTACGCCATCACCGCGGCCTGCTTCTGTTCCCAGTGCGGTTCGCTGTAGGTGCGTTTGACCAGGTGCTGGGCGAGCGGCTCGATCCACTCCGGCTCGATCCGCGCGTTGACCCGGGCCCACAGCCGGGACGTCTCCACCAGCTCCGCCGACATCACCCACCGCGGCGGCTTCTTGAACAGCGCCGAGCCGGGGAAGACCGCGAACTTGGCGCTCCGCGCGCCCAGGTACTCGTTCTTGTCCGGGTCCTTCAGGCCGACGTGGGACAGCAGCCCGGACAGCAGCGCGGTGTGGATGTGCTCCGGCGCCGCGTCCTGCTCGGACATGTGGATGTCCATGGTCTTGGCGACCGTGCGCAGCTGGCTGTAGATGTCCTGCCATTCGCGTATGCGCAGATAGTTGAGGTATTCATTGCGGCACATCCGGCGGAAGGCGGACGAGGACAGCTCCTTCTGCCGCTCCCGGATGTACTTCCACAGATTGAGGAAGGCCAGGAAGTCGCTGGTCTCGTCCTTGAAGCGGGCGTGGCTCTGGTCCGCCTGCTGCTGCTTGTCGGAGGGGCGCTCGCGCGGGTCCTGGATGGACAGCGCCGCCGCGATCACCATGACCTCGCGGGCACAGCCGTTGCGGTCCGCCTCCAGCACCATCCGGGCCAGCCTGGGGTCCACCGGCAGCTGGGCCAGCTTCCGGCCGACCTGGGTGAGCCGTTTGCGCGGGTCCTTCTGCGTGCTGTCCAGGGCGTGCAGCTCCTCCAGGAGCTGGATGCCGTCCTTGATGTTGCGGCGGTCCGGCGGATCGATGAAGGGGAACTTCTCGATGTCGCCGAGGCCGGCGGCGGTCATCTGGAGGATGACGGAGGCCAGGTTGGTCCGGAGAATCTCGGCGTCGGTGAACTCCGGGCGGGTGAGGAAGTCCTCCTCGGAGTACAGCCGGATGCAGATGCCGTCGCTGGTCCGGCCGCAGCGGCCCTTGCGCTGATTGGCGCTGGCCTGCGAGATCGGCTCGATGGGCAGCCGCTGGACCTTGGTGCGGTGGCTGTAGCGGGAGATCCGGGCGGCGCCCGGATCGATCACGTAGCGGATGCCGGGGACGGTCAGCGAGGTCTCGGCGACGTTCGTCGCCAGCACGATCCGGCGGCCGGTGTGTCTCTGGAAGACCCGGTGCTGCTCGGCGTGGGACAGCCGCGCGTACAGCGGAAGGACCTCGGTCGCCGGGAGCTTCTTCTTGTTCAGCGCGTCGGCGGTGTCGCGGATCTCCCGCTCACCGGAGAGGAAGACCAGGATGTCGCCGGGGCCCTCGGCCCGGAGCTCGTCGACCGCGTCGCAGATCGCGGTGATCTGGTCCCGGTCGCTGTCCTCGCCGCCCTCCTCCAGCAGCGGGCGGTAGCGCACCTCGACCGGATACGTACGCCCGCTGACCTCGACGATCGGGGCGTCGCCGAAATGGCGGGAGAAGCGCTCGGGGTCGATGGTGGCGGAGGTGATCACGACCTTGAGGTCGGGGCGGCGGGGCAGCAGCCGCGCCAGATAGCCGAGCAGGAAGTCGATGTTGAGGCTGCGCTCATGGGCCTCGTCGATGATGATCGTGTCGTACTGGCGCAGCTCGCGGTCGGTCTGGATCTCGGCGAGCAGAATGCCGTCGGTCATCAGCTTGACGTGGGTGTCCTTGCTCACCTGGTCGGTGAAGCGGACCTTCCAGCCGACCGACTCGCCCAGCGGCGACCGCAGCTCCTCGGCGATGCGCTCGGCCACCGTGCGGGCCGCGATACGGCGCGGCTGCGTATGGCCGATAAGGCCCTTGACGCCCCGCCCCAGCTCCAGGCAGATCTTCGGAATCTGGGTGGTCTTCCCGGAGCCGGTCTCACCCGCGACGATCACCACCTGGTGATCCCGGACGGCTTCGAGGATCGCGTCCTTCTTCTGGCTGACCGGCAGCTCTTCCGGATAGGTGACGGCCGGCACGGCGGCGCGGCGGTCCGCGACCCTCAGCTCGGCACGCGTGACCTCCTCGGCGATCTCCTCGAGCACGGCCGCACGGGCCTCGGGCTTACGGATCCGGCGCGCCCCGTCGAGCCGGCGTCCCAGCCGCTGCTGGTCGCGCAGCATCAGCTCGGGCAGCCGCTCCAGCAGGGCGGGCAGGGCGGGGGCAGGCGTGGTGGACATACGGATCCCAGGATCTCACCTTCGGAAAACGGCTGGCGAACCATTTCCGTCCGCGCCGCGTCGCACGATATGTCCGGGATGCGCGCTTTAGCGTGACCTCATGGCCGATGACCTGGCGCAGCACCCAGACCCCGAGCGCCGATCACTGCGATCGGCGTGGACGTCCTTCAAACGGACCCCATTCTTCCCCGCGAGCGTCATCGTGCTGATCATCTCCGCGGGCGCGGGGCTCTTCGCGGGGTCGTACACCTACGCCTTCGCCAACCCCACACCCCGGAAGATCCCCACCGCCGTCGTGATCAGCGATCACGGCACCGCCGCGCGGGACCGGTTCATCGCCGGTATGGAGAAGGCCCTGAACGCCTCCCTCCGGCTGCATCCCTACCCCGACTACGCCGGGGCCCGCTGGTCCCTGGAGGAGCAGCGGGTCTTCGCCATCCTGCGGATGCGCGACCACCGCGTCGAGATGGACGTCGCCGGCGCGGCGGGGGCGACCGTCGCCGAGGTGCTCACCGCGGCGGCCGACAAAGTCGGCCGGGCCTCCGGGGTGCCGACCACGGTCAGGGACGTGAAACCGCTCCAGCGCGGCGATCCGCGCGGCCTCGCGGTCTTCTACATCTCGCTGGCCGCCACGATCATCGGCTTCCTCGGCGCCATCCAGCTGAGCGTGAACGCCTCCCCGCTCAACCCGGCCGAGCGGATCGCCTTCATCGTCGCGTACGCCCTGCTCGGCGGCTTCACGATCGCGGCGATCGTCGACTGGGGGCTGGGCGCGCTGCGACTGCCCTTCTGGGAGTCCTGGTCGATCCTGGCGCTGACGATGGTCACCTCGGGGCTGGTGTTCTCGATGTTCAACGTCCTCTTCGGGCGCTGGGCGCTCATCCCCACCTGGGGCCTGATGGTGCTCCTGGGCAACCCCTCCTCCGGCGGCGCCGTCTCCTGGCCCCTGCTCCCGTCCCTCCTCGGCACGATCGGCCGCTGGCTCCCGCCGGGCGCGTCGGTGAACGCCCAGCACACCGCGATCTACTTCCGCGAGCACCAGCACCCCTTCCCCTTCCTGGTGCTCGCGGGCTGGTGCCTGGTGTCCGCCGCGGTCTTCTGGACCTGGCGCCACCGCCACCCGGGCGGCCGCCCGCCCGGGGCGACGCCGATGCGGTGGTGAGGGGCGGGACGCGGGGGACGGGCGGGGGCGGGCGGGAGACGGAAGAGGAAGAGAGGAACAGACGAACGATGAAGACCCTCCCCTGGTGACCAGGGGAGGGTCTTCATATCGGAGCGCCGAGCAGGCCTTGCACCTACATCCCTCGTTTGGAGACGAGTATCTTTCCTTAGACGACCGACGCATCAACTCCCGCCCCTCGGGGCGGCGTTGCAAGATCTACTCTACCCCATCCGGGGGGCCGCGGTGACCGCCCGCGAGGCGCTCCCCGCCCGGCGGAGCCCCCGCGAACCGCCGCCACGGAACGCGGCGCGGGCCCCGACGGTCCCGGCGCGGACCTAGACGAACGTGATGGACCCGGCGCAACTTCGACGGAACCCAGCGCGGCCCCTGACAGAAGACGGCCCGGACCCCCACGGAACGTGACGGCCCCGCCGCGGACCTTGGCGGAAGGCAGCGCGGCCTCCTATGGAACGTGACGGACCCGGCGCGACCTCGACAGAACCCAGCGCGGACCTCGACGGAACCCAGCGCGGACCTCGACGGAAGACCGCGCGGCCTGCCACGGAACCCGGCCCACGAAAGCCCACCGGCCCACGAAAAAGTCCCTCCCCTGGTGGCCAGGGGAGGGACTTCATATTGGAGCGCCGAGCAGGCCTTGCACCTACATCCCTCGTTTGGAGACGAGTATCTTTCCTTAGACGACCGACGCATCAACTCCCGCCCCTCGGGGCGGCGTTGCGAGATCCACTGTACCCCATCCGGGGGGTCACAGCCGCCACAGCGGGGCGTCGTACCGCTCTGGATGAGTCCCGATCAGCAGGGCCCGCAGATCGGCGCGTTGGACGCCGCTGAGGCCGAGCGCCTCGGTGAGGCGGCGGAAGGTGGTGTGGCTGATCCCGCGGGCGCGGGCCCGCTCCGCGAACCGGGCGACCTGGTCGAGTACGGCCCTGGGGCGGAACGGCCCTTCGGGCGCATCCCCGGACCGTGCGGCCTTCTCCCGCTCGTAGTCGATCTCCGAGTATCCGCAGATGTCCCGGCAGTGGCGCTCGGCCTCGGCCAGACCGGTCGTGTCGGCGATGGCGGCGGCGAGCCGGTTCCGGCGGAACGCGGCGTCCAGATCCGCTTCGTGCACCACGGGCGCATCGTCCGTCAGCGGGATCGTCAGCCCCGCGTCCCGCACCTCGCACACCCCGCGCACGCCGCGCGCCGCGGCCGTGAGCATGCCGGTGGCCTCCGACGGGTGCCACTCCATGACGGGGCCGATGGGCGCGACGTCCTCGGCGGTCAGCGTATGGACCACCGCCCCCAGCCGTTCCCGCAGCAGCGCCGGCGGAATCTCCCCGTCCAGCCCCGGCCCGGCGACCAGCAGCCGGATCTCCGCGGTGACCTGCGCACACGCGGCGAGCGACAGCGCGTCCCCGAGCGGACTGCGCAGGGTCGGCTCGTCCCCTCGGGCGAGGATGTCGCCGCCCACGTCCAGCAGGTCGATCGACGCCGGGGCCAGGTGCGCGATCAGCTCCTCCAGCTGCCGGACCATGCCCTCCACTCCGTGATGGGGATCGAGCAGCGCGAAGGTGTGCGGCAGCTCGGCGGCCAGGCGGGGCAGCGTGGACCCGGCCGGTGCCACCGGCCGCGCGTTCTCGGGCACGGCGTACACGTTCGGTGTCAGCGTCCGCAGCCCGGTGAAGTCGGCAGCAGTCCGGGGCCCGGGGACGGGATCGACGAGAAGCCGGTCCCAGGCGTAGGTCAGGACCACCGCCCGGTCACCCGTCGCGGCGTTCCGGCGCAGAGCCCGGTCGAGCACCGCGGCGGCGACGGCGTCCCCGCCACCTCCGCCCGCCACGATCAGCCGCGTCATCAGCCCAGCGTACGGCGGGAGCGGCCGATTCCGCGGTACCTCCTGCGCACCGGCCCGGCCCATGCCCCGCCCGCCTCTCCCCTCACCCCCGCCCGGCGCGCACCGCCCGTCCCCGCGCCCACCGGCCGCCCCAACGCCACCGCCCGTCCGTTATCCACCGGCCGCTCCAGCCGCCCCTCCCGGACCCTCCCTCTCAGCCCTTCGCCCAGTACGGGGGCTTGCCCGCGAGAAATGGATAGGCCCACACGATCACCGCGATCGCGCCCCCGATGTAACCGGCGAGCATCCGCCTCCCGGGAGCTGCACAACACTCGCCCGTTTGTTGGGGCCATGTTTTCCGTTATGCCTGGTCACGCTTGTCACGGTGCCGGTTCCGTCCAGGGACCTGCGACGGAAGGGAGACACACATGCGCGGAAGGCTCGTCATCGCTGCCAGTGCATTGGCCTTGGCTCTGACGCCAGGCGCCGCGTGGGCAGGAGGAGACGGCGCCGGCCAGACGTCCGCCTCCAACAGCGTCGACGCGCCCGGTTCCCACAGCGCGCAGGCTTCCGCTTCCCACAGTGCCGACGCGCCGGGCTCCCACAGCACCGAGCCCGCTACCGGCGAACACCCCCGCTCCGGCGAGGGAGCGCCCGGATACCAACTGGTCTCACTGCCCAATGAGAACGTCCCGAACTTCCAGCGCCGCACGGTGTACTGCCCGGCGGGGAAGAAGGTCCTCGGCGCCGAGGCACGGGGCAACGACGCCATCCTCGTCGGCAGCTTTCCCACCGATGACGGAACCGGCTGGGTCGGACTGGGCCGACAGACCACCACCGACACCGTCGGCATCAGCGCCTTCGCCATCTGCGCCGACGCCTGATCGACAACGAAGAAGCCCCCTCCGGATGTACCGGGAGGGGGCTTTGCCCTGGTGAGGGCTGCGGTGGCTGGGGCCGGGGTCGAACCGGCGACCTTCCGCTTTTCAGGCGGGGCGGGGTGCTTCCTGGGGGCCGTTTCGCCTGGCTCGGCGGTCCGCTGACGTCCGCTGCTGGCGTCGGCGTACGGGGCCGTTGGCGTCACGACTGGCGTCAGGAACTCATTCAGTCGCGCTATCGGCGGTGTCGTCGACCAGGGCAAGCAGCGGCGAACAGGCCGAGTCACCGTCAGAGCCGTTCGCGTGGGAAGTTCGATCAGTGGCCACCCGATAGGGGGCATACCTGAGAGAACGGTCAACATACCGCCCCGTTGGGCCCGGGGGCCTTCATCATGGTTCACCGTCGTTTCCGCGCGATCTGGCGTGATGCAGCAGATCGCGCGGTGCTCGCCCAAGGCGACCTGGGCCTCAGTTCGACTCAACTCCAGGATGGCTGTTATCAGCGTCGGTTGTCGGTGCCTGCCAGTATCCTGACGTCACTGATTTCGAGGGGGGACAGTGTCAACTGTTCGTTCGAGCCGCCGGATTGAGAGGGCGGGCGTCAACGCCCTGCGCGCACTTCTCGAGGAGAACGATCACATCGTTCAAGAGGTCGATGGAGGGAATGATCACGGAGAGGACATGATCGTTAACTTCACGCGCGGCGGCAAGAGAACGGGATACTGGATCGCCATCCAGGTGAAGAGCGGTAAGAAGTACAAGCGGGCTAAGGGGTATGCAATTCCCGTAGAGGACCACTTCGACGATTGGAGACAGAGTCGAATTCCCATTATTGGGGTTGTTTACGATATGAAAAAGAAAGAACTGTTCTGGGTTAATCTCACTGAACAGTTACGGTCCGTAGGCGAGAGTCCTGGCTGGGTCCAAATAGGAAATACCTCACGGCTCAACGCCGACACGGTTCACGGGTTTTACGCGGAAGTGGCGACCTATGCCAGCGGTGCAAGGATGCGCATTCGTGCAGGGAGCCAGGAAGAGGCGCTGACCGAAGCCGTCCGCGCCCGGCATGGGTTGGACCCTGAGACGGCCCCCAACCCTCTGTATGAAGGATTGGCGGAGTTCGTAATTCGGCACGAGGAGCGTCTTAAAGTCGTCCGAAAAGACCTACTGCGATCCTTCCCTGTGCAAATTCTAGTCTTCGTCATGCTGTGGGAGTGGCCTCGTCAAATCCGCTTCGTTGAAGGGTCCGCGGACATGGATCCAGTCCCGTGGGTGCTCGGTATTTATTCATTCATGCTCCTCATGGCTCTGACCATATTCTACGAGTTTAGGGCTGGGCGCTTCCCCAGGGAAACCTGGAGGTGGTTATCTTTAATCGTGGGAAACTTTCTTTGGATCCCGATAATGGATCCTGACGGGGATCGCGGCTGGTGGGGAACATTCTGGATCTGGGCCGGTATCATCGTGCCCTTAGTTGGCATTCAAATACTATTCCTCAGCTTCGTTAGGTTTGCGCGTGATCGAAAGAAGAAGCAGCTCCAATCAGACACCTGATGGTTCGATCTCCAGTAGGTGTGCATCCCACTGATCTGCCGACACATGTTCATGAGGTCGGCGGAGCGGCTTTGGGCTGGAGCTTCCTCCTGCAAGTAGGGATCGGCAGCGAGGGATTTGGCTGCTTGATCCAAGCGCTTCAGCTGTTCCGCCGCACGCGAAGAGAACTAGGCGTATGCCTGTCGGCGGGGGCGCGGAGTACACTAATGTAATCAGCGCGAATCTGCCGGTCTACTTATCGCTCTTGTGTCTCAATCTGCAGCTTCATCTGTGATCGAGCAAAGAAGCATGATGCCCTGGCTGCCGCTTTTGCACCCATGGTGCCAACGACTGCGCCAGGTAGTGCTGCAAGACCCGCATGCTCTGAGTCTGAAGCATCCGTGTCCGGCACATCCGAGGCCGACGGGGTCTCAGTGATCGAGTCAACCTGCTCCCGCTGACGTGTCTCCTCGATGCGAACTACGGGTGGGGAGGCGGCAAGGTCTGCTGGGCTGCTCAGCAGCGTTGTCGGCGGTACAACGGGCGTCACTGGTCGGTGAGGTTGCTGTACTTCGCTGCTATACCGCAAGGACTCCGTATGAGGTGACGACAGACTCGGCGCTCACTCGAGCACGTCGCCCCAGAGCAGAGAAGGTGGCCGACCCGTCGACACCACCCTGATTTATCTCAGAGAACAGCAATGCTGAATGCGCCGTTCAACTATGAAGGAAATGCATTGGGCTAGGTCTTTCACGAAGACCATGTACGACTCGACCTCGAACGGGGTCGGCTTCTCGGCCCGATCCCCATGTGCAATCTTGTTTCTTCTTTCTACGATCTCGGTCAGCTTGACGTTGACCTTAAGGCTCGTTGCACCGTCTCCTCGGGCGAGGATTGCAGCATTTACATGGGAATCCGCCTCGGTGATGACGTCATTCACATCGAGAAGAGAGAAAACTGCCTCGAGTATCTCTGGCTTGGCGTTTGTGAACTGCCTCGTCAGCAGCTTGGCTGACAAGAGCTGTGGGTTTACGGCCCGGTCGGCATCCCAGAGCTGAGCATAGGTGGTGAACAAGCGGCGAGTCCGGTGGATGCGGTCAGGCCCCTCCGTGCCAAATATCTCTTGAAGGCGCTCCCTGGTGTGCAGCTCCAATAGACCTTCAGGCAGTCGACGCGCTGGCGGTTTCGCTTGGCAGATCTCATCAATGAGTTCTGTCAACGCCGCTTTCACGAAACCTTCGAAGTGGGCGACCAGCATTACCACGCAGGCCCGCGTGATCGCGTTCACCAGCTCACGTTCCTGCGTGTGGCTGGCAGTCGATCCGCTCCCGAGTGGAGCGGTAGGGCGCGCGGCAAGCAAAGTCTCGACCTCGCGGAGACTGTCAATAAACTCGGAGTACGACTCCAGAGCGGGCTCGGCCATCAGCCCTCACAGTTCGGGGAGGTCGGGAAGTTCACAGCGCACGCCAAGCCGCGTCAACCCGGTGGCAAACGCCTTGATGCGGCCATGCATCCTGGTCTTGTCGGCCGTCGCTCGACCGATAGACGTCTGGAAACTTTCCCGGTCGAGCAGCTCTTCGCGCAGCGTGCGAACTTCGTTTGCTTTGCTGATGGCCGCTCCTCGGTCCGAGAAGGATAGCGCCATCATTATGGAGTCGAAGAGGGCCTTATTGAATGCTCCCAACTTACCGTCACGCATGATCCGGAACGCCTCAGAGCCGAAGATCTCGTGTACAGAATTGCAGGTCTCCTCAAATACCTTTACCGCATCCTCGGCCGGCCTACCTTTTCGATGCTTCCGCATGTAGGAATTGAGGAGCTGCCGAAGCGGGGGCTTATATGAAGAGAGATCCTCATAAAGAGAGAAAAATCGCAGCGCCAGTTCTTCATATGCCATGCGATTATTTTTGATGCCGCCAAGGATTTGACTGAAGTACGACTCGTTGGCGATCTCCTTGAGGAAAGAGTTAAGCGACCCTCGGTAAATGCAATTGCGGAGTTCTTGGGCTGCGAGCATCGCGGAACCGGTGTTCAGTCGCTCGAACACATCGAACTTGATATCGGGATGAGAGTCGTCAGTGATGACGATGCAGCGAATGGTGCGATTCCCAAGTCGCCGCTGCTCCTTCAGGGGCAGATCTTCAAAGTGCAGCCCCTCAAATTCGGTAACTACCGAGACCCCCCGAAGGGAGAACTTTCCGGTCAGGAAGTCATTTACCGTCTGGATTCGCTGCAATCCGTCGATTACTTCGTACGTGCCGTCTTCGTTTTCCGCGAAATAACAGACGGGCACGGGAATGTTGAGGAGGAAGCTTTCGATCAGCCTGCTCGCTTTAGATCGATCCCATACGTACTTCCTCTGATACTCAATGCTCAAGAGCAGCCGCTGCCTGCGAATGTCATCTACGAGGGTGGTGAGAGATAGGTCGTATGGTTGCGTAACGAGCCGTCGCTCTTCGACGGGAACAGATAGGGCTTCGCCTTGTTCTGCGGTCACGTCCTCCTCTTCGCCGTCGAAGAGGGCGCCTTGATCCGGCTGCGTCGCCACGCTTCTCCCACACTTTCTGAGTCAGCTCGTCACGGATGCTTAGCTTATGGGATGTCGACGACCTTGTGGGTGTGTTGCTGAACTTGCCCTGACGGCCCGACAGGAAGCCGCGCGAAGGTCGGTGGAGCGGCTTTGGGCTGGAGCTGCTTTGGGGCGAGTGATCATGGCCCCGTAAGCTTGCGGCGCGTCGGGCAGTCTGTGGACCTGCCCGCTAAAGCACGACGTTGGGGCCATGATCTTAG
>NZ_BBOX01000318.1 GCF_001553455.1 Streptomyces hygroscopicus subsp. hygroscopicus | reverse complement strand
GCCCACGGCGGCTCCGGCGGCCCGGCCGTCCCGGCACCGCCCTCACGCGGCCTTCCCCAGTCCCGCCGGCTCCGGCTGCCGTTCGTACGTGACCACCAACTCGCCGTGCTGGGCGTCGACCTTCACGGTGGCGCCCTCCTCGACGTCACCGCGCAGCAGGGCGCGTCCGATGAGGGTCTCCACCTCGTGGGAGATGAAGCGGCGCAGCGGGCGTGCCCCGTAGACCGGGTCGTAGCCCTCGTGGGCGATGACCTCGCGTCCGGCCGGGGTCAGCTCCACGGCGATCCGGCGCTCGGCCAGCCGTGTGCGCAACTCGTCGAACTGCAGCTCCACGATGCGCTCGATCTGGCGCTCGCCGAGTGGCTTGAACAGCACGATGTCGTCGACCCGGTTGAGGAACTCGGGGCGGAAGTGGCCGCGCAGCTCGCTCATCACCAGGCTCCGGGCGTCCGGCTTGAGCTCGCCCTCGGAGGTGACGCCGTCGAGCAGATGCACCGAGCCGATGTTGGAGGTCATGATGATCACGGTGTTGCGGAAGTCCACCAGCCGCCCCTGGGCGTCGGTGATCCGCCCGTCGTCCAGGACCTGGAGGAGGGTGTTGAAGACATCGGTGTGCGCCTTCTCGATCTCGTCCAGGAGGACGACCGCGTACGGTTTGCGCCGCACCGCCTCGGTGAGCTGGCCGCCCTCCTCGTAGCCGACGTATCCCGGCGGGGCGCCGACCAGCCGGCTGACGGTGTGCCGCTCCTGGTACTCGCTCATATCGAGGCGGATCATGTTCTCCTCGGTGTCGAAGAGCGCCGCGGCCAGCGTCTTGGCCAGTTCCGTCTTTCCGACGCCGGTGGGGCCGAGGAAGATGAACGAGCCGATCGGGCGGCGCGGGTCCCGGATGCCCGAACGGGCCCGGATGATGGCGTCGGAGACCAGCCTGACCGCCTCGTCCTGGCCGATGACCCGCTCCTGGAGGATCTCGTCCAGGCGCAGCAGCTTCTCCCGTTCGCCCTCCTTCAGGCGGGAGAGGGGGATGCCGGTCCAGGCCGAGACGATGTCGGCGATCTCGTCCTCGGTGACCACTTCGCGCAGCAGCCGGTGGGCCCCCTGCCTGGCGGCCAGCTGCTCCTCCTCGGCGGTCAGCTTGCGCTGCAGTTCCTGGAGCCTGCCGTAGCGCAGTTCGGCGGCGCGGCCCAGGTCGTAGGCGTGCTCGGCCTCCTCCGCCTCGCGGCGCACCTCCTCCAGTTCCCGGCGCAGCTCCTGCACCCGGCGGATGGACTGCCGCTCGGCTTCCCACTGGGCGCGTTTGGCGTCGGCCTCGGCGCGCAGATCGGCCAGTTCCCGGCGCAGCTCCGCCAGCCGCTGCCGGCTGGCGGGGTCGGTCTCCTTGGACAGCGCGGTTTCCTCGATCTCCAGCCGGGTGACCCGGCGGGTGATCTCGTCCAGTTCGGCGGGCATGGAGTCGATCTCGGTGCGCAGCCGGGCGCATGCCTCGTCGACCAGGTCGATGGCCTTGTCCGGCAGGAACCGGTCGCTGATGTAGCGGTGGCTGAGGGTGGCGGCGGAGACCAGGGCGGTGTCCTGGATCTTGACGCCGTGGAAGACCTCCAGCCGTTCCCGCAGGCCGCGCAGGATGGAGACGGTGTCCTCCACGCTGGGCTCGTCCACCAGCACCATCTGGAACCGGCGCTCCAGCGCGGCGTCCTTCTCGATGTGCTTGCGGTACTCGTCGAGGGTGGTCGCGCCGATCATGTGCAGCTCACCGCGGGCCAGCATCGGCTTGAGCATGTTCCCGGCGTCCATGGCGCCCTCGGCGGCCCCGGCGCCGACCACGGTGTGCAGTTCGTCGACGAACAGCAGGATCCGCCCTTGGGCCGACTTCACCTCGGTGAGCACGGCCTTGAGCCGCTCCTCGAACTCGCCGCGGTACTTCGCGCCCGCCACCAGCGAGCCCATGTCCAGGGCGAAGATGGTCTTGTCGCGCAGCCCCTCGGGCACGTCGCCGCGGACGATGCGCTGGGCCAGACCCTCCACGATGGCGGTCTTGCCGACGCCCGGGTCGCCGATGAGCACGGGGTTGTTCTTCGACTTCCGGCTCAGGATCTGGGTCACCCGGCGGATCTCGGCGTCCCGGCCGATCACCGGGTCCAGCTTCCCCGAACGGGCCTCCAGGACCAGGTCGCGGCCGTACTTCTCCAGCGCCTCGTACGCCACCTCGGGGTGGGCGGAGGTGACCCGCTGGCTGCCGCGGACCTGGGTGAGCGCGTGCAGGAACGCGTCCTTGGTGATGCCGTGCTCCTTGAGCACCCGCCCCGCCGCGGTGGTGGCCCCCTCCTCGGCGAGGGCGAGCACCAGGTGCTCCATTGAGACGTACTCGTCCTTCAGGCGCTTGGCCTCCTGCTCGGCGGTGTCCAGCACCCTGGCCAGGCGCTGGGTGAGGAAGACCTGCCCCGGAGCGGCCCCGGGGCCGGTGACCCTGGGCTTGCGGGCCAGCTCCGTCTCCAGCATGGTGCGCACCGCCTCGGGGTCGGCGCCCACCTGGGTGACCAGTCGCGGGATCAGACCCTCCGGCTGGTCGAGGAGTGCGAACAGCAGGTGCTCGCCGTCGACCTCGGTGTGCCCGAACCGCATCGCAGTGGTCTGGGCGTTCTGGAGGGCTTCCTGGGACTTCTCGGTGAGACGGTTCATGTCCATGGCGGTTGTTCACTCCTCGCGCCGCTGTGGCGCAGTGCGGCTTCGAGCCGGTTGATGCGGTCGAGCAGGTCGAGCACCAGACCGATGGAGGCGTAGTTGAGGCAGAGCCCGGTGTGCAGCCGCTCGACGCGGCCCAGCGCCGCCGGGGCGTCGGGGGCGAACACCAGCCGCCCCGCGGCGTCGCGTTCGGCGTCGACCAGGCCGAGGGCGACGAAGCGCCGGATCAGCTCGGGGTGGAGCCCGGTGCGGCTGGCCACGGTGTCCAGGGAGAGCCTGCGGGCGGGCACCAGTTCGTAGTGGACGGACGTCACGGGCGGGTACCGGGTGGCCGTGACGGTCCGGGGCGTATGGCTGCTCATCGCTCTCTCCTGGGGTCGAAGGAGGAGGTCCGCGCCAGCTCCTCGAACAGCTCCCGCTCCCGGTCGGTGAGTTCGGGCGGCACCATGATGCGGATCTCGGCGTACAGATCGCCGTCGGGCCCGCGCGGGTTGGGCAGGCCCTGACCGCGCAGCCGCAGCCGGCGGCCGCTGGAGGACGCGGGCGGGACCGTCACCTTGGCGGTGCCGCCGGGTGTCGGCACCGGCACGGTCGCGCCGAGCGCGGCCTCCCAGGGGGCCACCGGGAGGTGGACGTGGACGTTACGGCCGTCCAGCCGGAACCGCGGATGGGGCTGGATGCGCACCCGCAGATACAGATCCCCGGCCGGTGCGTCCCCGGTGCCCCGGCCGCCCTGTCCGGCCAGCCGGATGCGCTGCCCGTCGGTGACGCCCGGGGGGACGTTCACCTCGAAGGTGCGCTGTCCGGCGGGCCCGGCCAGGGTGACGGTGCGGCGGCCGCCGCGGTACGCGTCCTCGACGGTGAGCGGCAGGTCGGCCTCCTGGTCGGCGCCCGGGATGGTGACGCCGGCCCCGCCGGCCGGCCCCGCGCCGCCGCCCCCGAAGAACGCGCCGAACAGGTCCTCGAAGTCCACGCCGCCGCCCCCGGTGTCGTCGCCGAAGCCACGGGTGAACCGCACCCGGCCGCCGTCGCCGGCGGTCGTCCAGCCGCGGAAGCCACCGCCGCCGCCCCCGGCACCGGCGCCGACGCGCTCCTCCCAGTCCTCGGGGATCTTGCGGAAGTCCTCCCCGAACCGGTCGTAGCGAGCACGGGTCTTCGGGTCGGAGAGCACGCTGTAGGCGTCGTTGAGGTCCTTGAACCGCTCCTCGGCGTCCGGGTCCTTGTTCACGTCGGGGTGGTACCGGCGGGCCTGCCGGCGGAACGCCTGCTGGATCTCGTCCTGGCTGGCGCCCCGGGAGACGCCGAGCACCTGGTAGTAGTCCCGTGCCATAGCCGTCTCACCCCCGTCACTCCCGTTTGGCCACGGCGACGGCCACCGGCCGGAGCTGGTTGCCGGTCTCCCCGTAGCCGGGGCGCAGGACCTGGACCACGGTGCCCGGTGCGACGTCGGGGTCCTCCACCACGCCCACCACTTCGTGCCGGGCCGGGTCGAACGGCACCCCCGTCTCGTCCTGCCGCGCGTAGCCGAGCCGGGCCAGGGTGTCCACGGCCTGGTCGCGGACGGCCCGGACGCCCGCCACGATCGAGCCGGGATCGGCCCCGGCGTGGGAGAGGGCGAGTTCGAGATTGTCGATGACGGGCAGCAGCGCCGCCGCCGTACGGGCGCGTTCGGCGGCCCGCTCCCGCTCCAGCTCCCTGGCGTGGCGCTTGCGCAGGTTCTCCAGGTCGGCCAAGGCGCGGCGCCAGCGGTCCTCCAGCTCGGCCAGCGCCGCGGCGTGCTCGGCCTTCTCGTCGGCCTCCTCGCCGGCCTTCTCGCCGGGCCCGGCCGGGTCGCCGGCCGCGTCCGGGCCGGGGCCCTCCGGGCCCGCGCCGCGCGCCTCGGCGGTGCCCGGGGCGGGGAGGTCCTCGNGTCCTGGCGGGCGTCCGCCACGGCGCCCTCCGGCGGTTCGGGTCGTGCTGCGGTTGGGTGGGACATGGCGGCCTCTCAGTGAGCTTCGGT
>NZ_BBOX01000317.1 GCF_001553455.1 Streptomyces hygroscopicus subsp. hygroscopicus | reverse complement strand
GTCCTGCTCCTGGCCGGGCTCCGCCACGGCGCCCTCCGGCGGTTCGGGCTGCTGCGGTTGGGTGGACATGGCGGCCTCTCAGTGAGCTTCGGTGAGCCATTTGCCGACTTCGCCGGATCGGTGAGCCTGTTGCCGAGGCGGTGAGCCTTTGTCGAATGAGCCTGGGCCAATCAGCCTCGGCCGAATGTGCCTGGGCCGATCGGTCAGCCTGGTGAGTCTTGGCCGAATGTGCCTGGGCCGATCGGTCAGCCTGGTGAGCCTTGGCCGAATCAGCTTTGGCCGATCGGTCAGCCATTGCCGCATCGGTCAGCCTTTGTCGAACTCCGCGTCGATGACGTCCTCACCGGCTCCGCCGCCCCCGGTGTCCCTGCCGCCCGCCTCGGCCCCACCGGCCGCCGCGCCCGCGCCCGCACCGGCCGTCCCATGGGCGGCCAGGCCCGCGTGGACCTGCTGGAGCTCGGAGATCAGTGGCCTGGTCCGGTCGCGGCCGGCCTCGTTCCTGACCGCTTCGCGGGCGTCGTTCACCAGCATCTCGGCGCGCGACCGCTCGTGGGAGGGCACCGCGTCGCCCAGTTCCGAGAGGCGCTTTTCGACCTGATAGGCGACGGCGTCCAGCTCGTTGCGGGCGTCCACAGACTCGCGCAGCGCCTGGTCCTCGCCGCGGTTGCGCTCGGCCTCCTGGACCATCCGCTCGACCTCGCCGCGGTCGAGGTTGCCGGTCTCGCTGATCTGGACGGACTGTTCCTTGCCGGTGTCCTTGTCCCGCGCCGTGACGTTGAGGATGCCGTTGGCGTCGATATCGAAGGTCACCTCCACCTGCGGCTCACCGCGCGGCGCCGGACGGATACCGGTCAGCTGGAAGCGGCCGAGCACCCGGTTGTCGGCGGCCCGCTCACGCTCGCCCTGGAGGATCACGATGTCGACGGCCTGCTGGTTGTCCTCGGCGGTGGAGAAGGTCTCGGTCCGGCGCACCGGGATGGTGGTATTCCGATCGATGATCTTCGTCATGACGCCGCCGCGGGTCTCGACCCCCAGCGACAGCGGGGTGACGTCGAGCAGCAGGACGTCCTTGACCTCGCCCTTGAGCACCCCGGCCTGGATCGCGGCGCCCAGGGCCACGACCTCGTCGGGGTTGACGCTCATATTGGGGTCCTTGCCGCCGGTCAGCCGACGGACCAGGGCCTGGACGGCGGGTATCCGGGTCGAACCGCCGACCAGGATCACCTCGTCGATGTCGTTCTCACCGACCTTGGCGTCGGCCATGGCCTGCTGGACCGGGCCGAGGCAGCGCTCCACCAGATCGCCGGTGATGTGGTCGAAGGTGGACCGCATGACGGTCTCGGTCAGATGCTTCGGACCGGAGGCGTCCGCGGTGATGAACGGCAGGTTGAGCTGGGTCTGGGTCACCGAACTCAGCTCGGTCTTCGCCTTCTCCGCCGCCTCGAAGAGCCGCTGCAGCGCCTGCGGGTCGTGGCGCAGGTCGATGCCGTTCTCCTGCTGGAACCTGTCGGCGAGGTGGTCCACCAGCCGGCGGTCGAAGTCGTCGCCGCCCAGGTGGCTGTCGCCCGCGGTGGAGCGGACCTCCACCACCCCGTCCCCGACGTCGAGGACGGACACGTCGAAGGTGCCGCCGCCGAGGTCGAAGACGAGCACCGTCTCATGGCCCTTCTTGTCCAGGCCGTAGGCGAGCGCGGCAGCGGTCGGCTCGTTGATGATCCGCAGTACGTTCAGCCCCGCGATCTCACCGGCGTCCTTGGTGGCGCTGCGCTGGGCGTCGTTGAAGTACGCGGGCACGGTGATGACCGCCTCGGTCACCCGCTCACCCAGCTGCTTCCCGGCGTCGTCGGCCAGTTTGCGCAGCACCTGGGCGCTGATCTCCTCCGGCGAGTACAGCTTCCCGCGCACCGAGAAGCGGGCGAGGCCGCTGTCGTCCGGGACCACGTCGTAGGCGACCGCCTTGGCCTCGGCGGAGACCTCGTCGTAGTGCCGGCCGATGAACCGCTTGGCCGAGTAGATGGTGCCCTTGGGGTTGAGGATCGCCTGGCGCCGGGCCAGCTGCCCCACCAGGCGTTCACCGGTGTCGGTGAAGGCCACCACCGACGGTGTGGTGCGGCTGCCCTCGGAGTTCGGAACGACCGCGGCCTCACCGCCTTCCCATGCGGCGATCACCGAGTTGGTGGTGCCCAGGTCGATACCGACTGCCTTGGCCATGGGAACTCCTTCCGGGACGGCCGCGGGCCGCAATCGTCGCCGGTCGGGCGCGGGGCGGGACCGGTGGCGGGACCGGTGACGAGGGCTTCTACCTCAGACGAGGGCTTCTACCTCAAAGGGTGGCAAATCGGTCAACGGCCGATCCTGCGCCCCCGGGGTCGAATATCGGTGAGCCGAGTGCGCCTCCGGGACGGGGGGCTCCGTTCACGCCTCCGGCCCGTCCACGCCTCCGGCCGGTCCGTCCGGCAGGGGGTGCGGGTGCGGGTGCAGGGGTGGTGGTGGCGGTGGCGGGTGGGCTCGGGGGCGTCGCCGGACACCGCCTCGACGGCTCATGGACCGGGCGGATGCCACTCGATCATCAAGATCGTGGCGTCGTCGCTGAGTTCGCGGTGCCGGTGGTCGAGGATCGCGTGGATGAGCAGCCGGAGCACCTCGGGGGCGTTCTGACCGGCGGCCGTCGACCGGATGATGTAGTCGGCGAAGCGCTCCAGGCCGAACTGCTCACCTCCCTCGTCGCGCGACTCCACGACGCCGTCGGTGTAGAGGAGGATGCGGTCCCCGGGCTGCAGGACCGTCTCATGGACCTGCCGGGCCGCGTCCGACAGCTGCGCGGGCAGCCCCAGCGGGGGTTCGAAGGGCCGCTCCAGCTCCTTCCGGAGCAGTCGCTGGCGGCGGATGACCAGCGGAGTGGGGTGGCCGCAGTTGGCCCAGCGCAGTACCCCGCTGGGCATGTGCAGCCGGAGGAAGATGCCCGTGCAGAACTGGTCCGGAAGCCAGGTGGCCAGCGCCTCGTCCACGGTGGTGACCAGGGCCGCCAGATCGGCGCCGGTGCGCCGGGCGTTGCGGCTGCCCGCCATGGCCACGGAGGTGGTCAGCCCGGAGGCCAGGTCGTGGCCCATGGCGTCGAGGATCGTGGCGTGCAGGACGTCCTCGGTGAACGAGTGGTCGAAGGCATCGCCCCCCAGCTCGTACGCGGGCTCCAGAACGGCCGTCGAGACCACCCGGCCGGTGCCGATGGAGCGGGGCGGGAGGAAGGCCCGCACCATCTCCGTGGGCAGTTGCATGGACCGGGTGCGGATGCGCTGTGCGAAGGTGTCCAGATAGGTCCGCTTGGACGTGATGACCAGGGCGAGGAGCGAGGCCAGCATCCGGCAGCGCCAGAGCGTGAGCCCGTCCAGCGAGCCCATCCGCAGCTGGAGCACCCCCAGCCGCTCCGCGCCGTTCATCAGCGGCAGCCACAGCGTGAGCCCCTCCGCGTCGTTCTCCTCGACCCGTACGGTGTCCGTCCGGTAGGCGAATCCGGCCATGGAACTGTCGAGGTCCATGTCCGGCTGGCCATCGGCGAGCGGCTTCAGCAGCCGCTGCTGGAGGTCGATCAGGTAGACGACCGCACGGCCCATGCCCATGGCGTCGGTGTAACGGTCCAGGGCCTCCGGCAACTCCGCGGGCGATGCCTCGTGGGTGGCCCTGAGCAGCTCCTCCAGCAATTGCTCAGCGGTCTCCGCCGAGGTCGACACGCTCGCGTCCACCATGCGGTCAACCTTACGGCGGCAGGGCGCCCCACGCCTCGGGGATCACGGGGGCGTGGGCACCGGCTCCCGGGGGTCGACGGCGGGCTCGCGCATGGCTTGGTGGGTTGCGGCTTCGTGGGGCATGGCCTCTCGGGGTGCGGCTTTGTGGGGTGTGGGGTCTGCTCGTACGGCGTCCCGGGGTGCGGGGGGCGCGGGGTCTGCTCGTGCGAGGTTCCGGGGCATGGCCTGGTGGGGTGCGGCTTGGTGGGGTGCGGGGTTTGCTCGTACGGCGTCCCGGGGTGCGGGGGCTGCGGGGTCCGCCCGTAGGGCCTCCCCGGGGACGCCTGCCCGGGGTGCGCCGGGGACGCCCGCCCGGGGCTCCCCGCGTACGTCCGCCTGGGGTTCTCCGGGGGCAGCTGCCCGGGGTTCGCCGGGGATGCCCGCCCCGGGGGCCCGGGAGAGCAGGACCACCCCGCGGGCGGCCGCCGCCGCGCCGGCGGCGGCGAGGGCCCAGCCGGCCGGGCCGCCCCGGAAGCGCTCGTCCAGCAGGACGATCCCGATGGCGGCCGCCGCCACCGGGTTGGCGAGGGTCAGGGTCGCCAGGGGCGCGCCGAGGCCACTGCCGTAGGCGCTCTGGGCGAGCAGCAGACCGCTCACCGCGAAGACCGCGACCAGGACGGCCACCACCGCCATCCGCCAGGACACCAGGGCCGCCCCCGGGGCCCGCGAGCCGGCGAGCGCGACCGTGAGGGTCTGGGTGAGCGCCGAGGCGACCCCGGAGGCGACCCCGGACGCGGTGGCGTACCGCAGCCCCCGGCCGGGCGTCCCGCGCCCCGCGCGGCCCGGTCCGGCGCACAGCGCGAGGAACGCCAGGACGACGGCCCCGAGGGCGACCGCCTCCGCCAGACTGAGCGTGTCGCGCGGGGTCTCCCCTGCGGTGACCGGGAGCAGGGCGCCGAGGCCGAGCAGGGCCAGGACCACGCCCCGCCACTCGTCCCGGACCACCCGCCGCCCCGCGAGCCGCGCGCCCAGCGGTACGGCCGCGACCAGGGTGAGCGCGCCGAGCGGCTGGACGAGGGTGAGCGGCCCGTACCGCAGCGCGGCCACGTGCAGCAGGGCGCCGGCGGCGTTCAGGCCGACCGCTCCCCACCAGGCGCCGCGCAGCAGCAGCCGCGGCAGCCGCCCCGGCCGGCCGTCGGCGGCCAGCCGCTCCTGGGCCACGGCCGCGGTCGCGTAGGCGACGGCCGAGGCGAGCGCGAGCGCGACGGCTATGACGGTTGGGTTCATCCACCGTGCCTTCCTGTCGGCACCGCCGGTCGCTGTCGGTGCCATCCACGGCCATCCAGGGCCTTCGACAGCCATCCGCAACATCGGCACATAAACGTATCGATACGCGAGTGTACCGGTGCGCGGGCGTATCGGTACACACCCGTATCGGTGCAGACGCGTATCGGTACGTGGATGTGTCGGTACACTGTGTGGCTGTGGGGAGAGCCGGAGTCCGGTGGACCGAGGAGGAGAGCCGATGGCGACGCAGAGCCCCGAGACGGCCGCGCCGCAGCGCCGTTCCAAGATCACCCCGGAGCGGGAGCAGGAGTTCTACCGGGCGGTCCTCGACCTGCTCCAGGAGGGCGGGTACGAGGCCCTCACCATCGAGGCGGTCGCCGCCCGCACCCGCTCCAGCCGCTCCACGCTCTACCGGCAGTGGAACACCAAGCCCCAGCTCGTCGTCGCCGCACTGCGCTCCTGCAACCGCCGGTTCGCGCTGGAGGGCATCGACACCGGCTCGCTCGTGGGCGATCTGCGCGCCGTCGCGGAGGCGGCGGGGGAGGCGTGCGGCGGTGACACCGCGTTGGTGTACGCCCTCGGGCACGCCGCGCTGCAGAACCCCGATCTGCTCCAGGCGCTGCGCGCCGCCCTGATCGAGCACGAGGTGAAGGCGATCCAGGCGATGGTCCGCCGGGGCGTGGAGCGCGGCGAGGTGGCCACGGACAACCCCGCCGTCGAGTTCGTCCCCACCCAGCTGATCGGCGCGATGCGGGTCCGGCCGCTGCTCGAGAGCAAGCTCGCCGACCGCGAGTATCTGACGCGCTTCCTCGAGGCGTCGGTCTTTCCCGCGCTCGGCCTGGCCCCGTAGCGGCTCCGGGCCCCTACGCGCCCGGCTCCCGGCCCCTACGCGCCCGGCTCCTCGCACCCGGCTCCCGGCCACGCCGCCGGGCCGCCACGCCGCCGGGCTGCCACCGCACCGGGCCGTCGGTCCGCCGGATCGGCCGCCGGGCCGTCAGCCGTCGAGTGCGGCGACCGCCTCCTTGGCCGCGTTGATGGCGCCCTTACGGATCGCATCGGCGTCGGCGGCCTTGTGGCTCTCGAAGTCACCACCGTTGTAGGTCACCGTGACCGTCGCGTTGTCCTGGTGGACCGTCACCACGGCCTCCCGGATGCCCTGCCCGTCGTCGTCGGTGGTCTTCTCGCTCACCGAGGCGTTGTCGCCGAGGCCGGGGACCGCGCTGCCGCCCCCGCTCGGGGTCGCCGCGACGCTCCTGACGTCGTAGGCGACGTCCAGCCAGCGGTAGTCGAAGCCGTCCAGGGCGTGCCAGTTGCAGCCCGTGCGGCGGCTGAGGTCGCTGGACTTCAGCTCGTTCCCGGCCGCTTTGGCGCCCGGCACCAGCTCCTTGATCAGCGATGCCGGGAGCGTGGCGCACGCCTCCGTGGGCGGCTTGGTGTGGCGCGGCGCGGCGGAGCCGGTGGCCGTGGCGGAGGGCTGCGGGGAGGGTCCCGCCGGGGTGGTGTGTGCGTCCGAGTCGTCCGATGTCGTCATGGCCACACCCGCGGCGGCGAGGAGGACGACGGGCAGCAGACGGGCGGCCAGGGTGAGCGGCAGAGAACGCACGGCGGTCTCTCTTCGATCGGATGGCGGTCGTGGGGCGGTGGTGAGGGAGTGGGCGGTGGGGGCGGTCGTAAGGCGTCGGATGGTGCGGTGGCGCAGCGAGCGGTGGTGCGGTCGTGAGGGCGGTCGTGGGGCGGGCGTGGTGCGGTCGTGGTGCGGTCGTGGTGCGGTGGTGAAAGGTGTGGCGCGGTGGGAGACGACCCTGCCATATGGCATTGGGCGCCGAACAGCCAGGGGGAATCCAGAGGGAATCCAGGGAGGAACCCGGGGGGAATCCAGGGGGAACCCGAGGGGGACCCAGGGGGAACCCGCGGGAAAGGGGGACGGGTGCCCGAGGGAAAGGGGGACGGGCGCCCGATCCGTTCCGCCGATGTGGTGAATTGCCCACATCCTCACACTATCTGCACAAACGGAGGGCTATCTAGGATGGGTGACGCATCCTCATCCGTCAGCCACGGCCGATGTACGGCATCGCCGTCGCCATGACCGTCGCGAACTGCACATTCGCCTCCAGGGGCAGCGACGCCATATGCCGCACCGTGCGCGCCACGTCCGCGACGTCCATCACGGGCTCGGCCACCACCTCCCCGTTCGCCTGCCGTACTCCGGCGGGCATCCGCTCCGTCATCCCGGTCGCCGCGTTGCCGACGTCGATCTGCCCGCAGGCGATGCCGTACCGGCGCCCGTCCAGCGACAGCGACTTGGTGAGCCCGGTCACGGCGTGCTTGGTGGCGGTGTACGCCACGCTGTCCGGCCTGGGGGTGTGCGCCGAGACCGAGCCGTTGTTGATGATCCGCCCGCCCTGCGGATCCTGATCACGCATCAGCCGGAAAGCGGCTTGCGCGCACAGGAACGCGCCGGTCAGATTGGTGTCCACGACCGCCCGCCAGTCCTCGTGGCGCAGGTCCTCCAGCGCCACACCGCGCGGGCCGAAGCTGCCCGCGTTGTTGAACAGCAGATCGATCCGTCCGAACCGCTCCCGCACCGCCGCGAAGAGCGCGTCCACCTGATCCGGGTCGGCCACGTCCGTCGGCACCACAGGGGCCGGGGGTCCTCCGCCGGCCAGCCGCGCCGTTTCGGCCAGGGCCTCCGCGCGGCGCCCCGCCAGCACCACCGACCAGCCCGCCTCGAGGAGTTCGAGCGCCGTCGCCCGGCCGATCCCGGAGCCCGCCCCCGTCACCACCGCCACCTTCGACACCACCGATACCCGACCGTCGCTCATGAGGCCGCAGCGTACGCCACGTCAGCTCGTACGGGCGGCCCGCCGATTCGCCCGTCAGCTCGTACGGGCGGCCCGTCGATCCGCCCGTCAGCTCGTGGTGGCGGCTCGGCGGTTCGCCGCAAAGGTCCCTTCCAGGGGCGGACCTCACCGAGCGGTCATGTCGGTGACGTGTGCACGCAAACCGGCCGCCGTCCCCCGGCACTCCAATTCCTCTGACGCAACGAGCCAGGGGAGAGCACATGGCACACGACTCGCACCAGCGAGCCATACGAGCCGCGGCCGCACGTCTGGGACGCCGCCGCTTCCTCACCGTCACCGCGGCCGCCGCCGCGCTCGCCTTCACCACCAACCTGCCCGTCGCCCAGGCCGCGCAGGTGTCTCCGCACGCGCTCGCCGACAACCCCTTCACGCTCGGCGTGGCCTCCGGCGACCCGCTGCCCGACGCGGTGGTGCTGTGGACCCGGCTGGCGCCCCGCCCGTACGAGCCGGGCAACGGACTGCCCGAGGAGGGCACCGTCAAGGTCGGGTGGGAGATCGCCCGTGACGAGCGGTTCCAGCGGGTCGCCCGCCGGGGAACCGCCTCCGCGCACGCCGAGTTCAACTACACCGTCCACGTGGACGCCAAGGGGCTCGAGCCGGACCGCGTCTACTGGTACCGCTTCCGGGCCGGGAGCTGGACCAGCCCGGTGGGCCGCACCCGCACCACCCCGGCCACCGGCGCCAAGGTCCGGGACATCCGCTTCGGCCTGGTGTCCTGCCAGGCGTACCACGACGGCTACTTCACCGCCTACCGCCACCTGGCGGGCGAGGACCTGGACGCCGTCTTCCACGTGGGCGACTACCAGTACGAGTACGCGGTCACCGCCGTCGGCGGCGCCCGCAACTACACCGACCGCACCCTCCCCGCGCTGTTCAACACCGAGACGATGACCCTGGAGGACTACCGGCTGCGCTACGCGCTCTACAAGTCGGACGAGGACCTCCAGGCCGCCCACGCCGCCTTCCCCTGGTACGTCACCTGGGACGACCACGAGACCGAGAACAACTACGCGGGCGACACCGACGAGAAGGACGGCCCCCCGGAGGAGTTCCTGATCCGCCGGGCCGCCGCCTACCGGGCGTACTGGGAGAACATGCCGCTGCGGATGCCGCAGCGGCCGGACGGCGCCGACATGCGGCTCTACCGGCGCTTCCACTACGGGAGGCTGGCCCAGTTCGACATCCTCGACACCCGGCAGTACCGCTCCAACCAGGCCTACGGCGACGGCTGGCAGTACCCCGGCCCGGAGTCCGAGGACCCCTCGCGCACCCTCACCGGCGCCGCCCAGGAACGCTGGCTGCTCGACGGCTTCCAGCGCTCCACCGCCACCTGGAACGTGCTGCCGCAGCAGGTCACCTTCTCCCAGCGGAAAAACACCACCGCCGCGCGCTCCAAGCTCTCCATGGACTCCTGGGACGGCTACCCCGCCTCCCGGGAGCGGATCCTGGCCGGTGTCGAGCGGGCGGGCCTGGCGAACTTCGTGGTGCTGACCGGCGACGTCCACGTGCACTACGCCTTCGACATCAAGAAGGACTTCGACGACCCGGACTCCCGCACCCTGGGCGTGGAGTTCGTCGGCACGTCCATCTCCAGCGGCAAGGACGGCGCCGACAAGCCCGCCAACTGGGCCACCTACATGGACGCCAACCCGCACATGAAGTTCTACAACGGCCGACGCGGCTATGTGACGGTCTCGCTGGACGAGCAGCGGGCCCAGGCCGACTACAAGACGGTCTCCGCGGTCACCACCCCCAACGCGCCGCTCACCACGGCGGCGTCGTTCGTCAGCGAGGCCGGGAACCCCGGCCTGAAGCAGGTCTGACGGGCGGGCGGGCCCGGCGCGCACCCCAGGCGCCGGGCCCGTCCCGCTCGCCTCTCGTCACCGGCCCGCCCCGCTCACCCCTCGCCCTCGTATCCGGCCTCTCCCGGATACCGCACCCCCAGCCGCTCCCGCGCCGCGTCCAGGGTCCGCATCACCGCCAGCGTGCCGTCCAGCGGCACCAGTGGGGACTCCGTCTCGCCCGCGCGCAGCGCGCGCATCACCTCCGCCGCCTCCCGCTGGTAGGACCGCAGTCCGTCCACCGCCGTGATCTCCTGCGGGTCCCGGCCCGGCCGGTGGAGGACGAAGCGCTCGGGCTGGAAGAAGCCGCGCGGGAACTCGATCCGCCCCGCCGTGCCCGTCACCGCGGCCGTCATCGGCGTGTCCGCGGTGATCGAGCAGGACAGCAGCGCCACCGCCCCGCTGTCCCAGCCCAGCGCCAGCCCCGTGTTCACGTCCACGCCCGCGGGGGAGAGCTGCCCCACCGCCCGCACCTCGTCCGGTTCGCCGAGCAGCAGCTGTGCGAAGGACACCGGGTAGACGCCGAGGTCCAGCAGGGCGCCGCCGCCCAGGGCCGGATCGCTCAGCCGGTGGTCCGCGGGGAACGGTCCGGGCAGCCCGAAGTCCGCGTGGACCGCCCGGACCTCCCCGATCGCGCCGTCACGGACCAGTTCGGTCATCCGGCGGACGACCGGATCGCAGTACGTCCACATCGCCTCCATCAGGAAACGGCCCCGGGCGCGGGCGAGGTCCACCAGCTCCCGGGCCTGGCGGACGTTGAGCGTGAACGGCTTCTCGCACAGCACCGCCCGCCCCGCCTCCAGGCACAGCCCGGCCGCCGCGCGGTGGGCCGAGTGCGGGGTGGCGACGTAGATCACATCCAGGTCGTCGTCGGCGGCCAGCTCCTCCCAGCCGCCGTAGGCGCGCGGTATTCCGAACCGCTCCGCGAACCGCTTGGCCGACTCCGGCCGCCGCGAGCCGACCGCCATGACCTGCGCGTCCGGCATCCCCAGCAGGTCCGCGGTGAACGACGCGGCGATCCCGCCGGTCGCCAGGATCCCCCACCGCACGGCCCCCGACCCGTTCTTCCCGGCCATCGCGTCCCCGTTCCGTCCCGTCCACCCTGTCCGCAATGGGGTGGAGCCCCTTCGAATTGCTGAGAGCATAGAAACGCATCAACGACTCATGGAAGGTACGCATGCAGCAGCCCGGCCAGCCGGCCGCCGCTTCCCTCCGGGCCGACCGGCCCGACACCCCGTCCCCCGACTCCTCCGCCGCCTCCCTCACCTCCGCTGCCGCCGTCGACCGGCCCACCGCGCAGCGCCGTACGAGCCTTCTGGTCACCCTCGTCCTCAGCGGGCTGACCGCACTGCCGCCGCTGTCCATGGACATGTACCTCCCGGCCCTGCCGGAGGTCACCGACGCGCTCCACAGCTCAGCCGCCACCGCCCAGCTCACCCTCACCGCCTGCCTGATGGGCATGGCGCTGGGCCAGCTCGTCGTCGGCCCGATGAGCGACAAGTGGGGGCGCCGCCGTCCGCTGCTCATCGGCATGGTGATCTACGTCGTCGCCACCGCCATCTGTGCCTTCGCTCCCACCGCCGGGCTGCTCATCGGCTTCCGCCTGCTCCAGGGGCTCGCGGGCGCGGCCGGCATAGTGATCGCCCGCGCCGTCGTCCGCGACCTCTACGACGGCATCGCGATGGCCCGTTTCTTCTCCACGCTGATGCTGATCTCGGGGGTGGCGCCCGTCGTGGCCCCGCTCATCGGCGGCCAGATCCTCCGCTTCACCGACTGGCGCGGGGTCTTCGTGGTGCTCACCGGGGTGGGCGCCCTGCTCACCTTCGTGGTCTGGCGCTGGCTGGGGGAGACCCTGCCGGCCGAGCGGCGTCATGACGGCGGGCTCGGCCAGACCCTGCGCACCATGCGCGGGCTGCTCGCCGACCGCGTCTTCGCCGGCTACATGCTCGCGGGCAGCTTCGCCTTCGCGGCGCTCTTCGCCTATGTCGCCGGTTCGTCCTTCGTCATGCAGGAGATCTACGGCGCCTCGCCGCAGACCTTCAGCCTGCTCTTCGGGCTGAACTCGATCGGCCTGGTCATCACCGGCCAGCTCAACGGCCGGCTGCTGGTCGGCCGGGTCAGCATGGACAAGGTGCTGACCGTGGGCCTGGTGGTGATCGCCGTCGCCGCGGCCGTACTGCTCACGCTGTCCTCCGGGGTCTTCGGGAAGGCCGGTCTGGTCCCGGTGGCGGGGAGCCTGTTCGTGCTGATGTCCGCGATGGGCCTGGCCATGCCGAACACCAACGCCCAGGCGCTGAACCGCACTCCGCACGCCGCCGGTTCCGCCTCCGCGCTGCTGGGCACCTCCACCTTCCTGCTGGGCGCGGTCGCCTCCCCGCTGGTGGGAATCGCGGGGGAGACCACGGCGGTGCCGATGGCCGTCGTCCAGCTGACCTGCGCACTCGCGGCCATGGCCTGCTTCATGGGACTCTGCCGTCCGTGGCAGCGACGTACGAATCGACGCGTGACCGCGGCCTGACCCGGCTGCTGGAGACCGTGAGGGCGCTTCCCGAGGGGGAGCGCCCTTGGTGTTCCGGGGTGGCGCTGGCCGCCGGGACCGGCTCGGGCCCGCTGGCCGAGGAGGTCTTCGGCTGGGCGGTGCGCTACGCGGCGTACGACGAGACGGCCGGCCGGGCCGTGGAACTGCCGCGTGAGCGGTGGGTGCCGGTGCGGCACGACACCGTCTTCGACCTCGCCTCGCTCACCAAGCTGTTCACCACGATCGTGGCGCTGCGGGCGGTGGAGCGCGGGCTGATCGCGCTGGACGGGCAGGTGGCCGGGTACGCCCCGGAGTGCACGGCCGCCGCCGAACACGGCATCACGGTGCGGCAGCTGCTCACCCACACCTCCGGGCTGCTGCCCGAGCTGCCGCTGTACGAGGAGAACGGGCGGGAGCGGGCACTGGCCCGGGTCGCGGCCGAGCCGCCCCTCACCCCGCCCGGCACCGCCCGCCGCTACTCCGACCTCAACTTCCTGCTGCTCCAGCGCGTGCTGGAACGGACCGCGGGCCGTCCGCTGGACCGGCTGGTGAAGGAGACGATCACCGGCCCGCTGGGCATGGCCGCCACCCGCTTCCGCCCGCCCGCCTCCTGGCGGCCCCGGACCGCGGCCACCGAGGACCAGCGGCGGCCCTGGGGGAAGCTGGACCGGGGGATGCTGCGGGGCGTGGTGCACGACGAGAACGCGTGGGCGCTGGGCGGGGTCGCGGGCCATGCCGGGCTCTTCTCCACGGCCGGGGACCTGGCGGTGCTGTGCCGGGCGCTGCTGGCCGGCGGCGGGCCCGTGCTGTCGGCCGCGTCGACCGAGCTGATGCTGACCGCGCCGGGGCTGGGCTTCGAGGTCGACCAGCCGTGGTTCATGGGCGAGTTGGCCGGGCGGGGCGCCGCGGGGCACACCGGTTTCACCGGCACCAGCCTGGTCGTGGACCGGGCCCGCGGGGTCTATCTGGTGCTGCTCGCCACCACCGTGCATCCGCGCCGCCGCCCCGGCGACAGCGCGCCCCGCGCGGCGGCGGCCACGGCGCTGGCCCGCGCCCTGAGCTGAGCCGCATCGTCCCGTGACGTCCGGGCGGTTGGCCTGATCCGTTCGCTTGGTTAGCCTGTGCCACTGCCGTATCCGCCCGGTGGCAGCGTTGATCCACCGCTACCAGGAAGACCGCTGTGACGAACCCCCAGGACCCGCAGGACGTTCCGGACTCTCAGGACATGCCGGGCGCATCGGCCGCGCCCGCCGGCGGGGGCCCGGTGGCACCACCCCTCGGCTGCCCCGCCCACGCCGGCGCCGCGCTGCTGTACGGACCGGATTACCTGCGGAATCCGACCGAGAGCTACCAGCGGATGCGGAAGGAACACGGACAGGTCGCGCCGGTCCTGCTCGAATCCGATGTGCCCGCGTGGCTCGTCCTCGGCTACCGCGAAGTGCGCCAGGTCATCACCGACGTCCAGACCTTCGGCCGTGACTCACGCCGCTGGAACCGCTGGGACGAGGTGCCGTCCGACTGGTCCCTCATGCCCTGGGTGACCCACAGCCCCATGATGCACTTCACCGAGGGGGACGAGCACCGGCGGCGGTCGGCGGCCGTCAGCGACGCCCTCTCCGCCGTCGATCCCTTCGAACTGCGCGCGCACTGCGAGCGTTTCGCGGACTGGCTGATCGACAAGTTCATCGGCAGCGGCACGGCGGACCTGGTGCTGGACTACGTCTACTCGGTGCCCGCCCTCGCCATGGGCCAGATGTTCGGCCTGCCCGAGGAGCGGCTGGAGTACATGGCGGAGGCCCTGACCGTCTCCCTGCTGTCCACCGAGGACGCCATGGCGGCCCAGCGGCGGGCCGCCGGGGTGGTGGAGGAACTGGTGCGGGCCAAGCGCGAGTCGCCGGGCCCGGACATCACCTCCCGGTTCATCCACAACTCCCCCGACCTCACCGACGAGCAGCTGGTCGGGGACCTGATGGTGATGATGGCCGCGGGCATGCCCGCCACGTCCTACTGGATCGGCAACACCGTCCGGCTGATGCTCACCGACAGCCGGTTCGCGGTGACCCTCGCGGGCGGCCGCAGGAGCATCGGCGAGGCCATGAACGAGGTGCTGTGGGCGGACTCCCCGCTCCAGAACGTCATCGGACGCTTCGCCACCCGGGACACCACGCTCGGCGGACAGCGCATCCGCGCCGGCGACCTCCTCGTCCTCGGCCTGGCCGCCGCGAACGCGGACCCGCTGCTGTGGCCCGACTCCACGGCGGGCTTCGCCGGGAACAACGCGCACGTGGCCTTCACCGGCGGCGACTACGGGTGCCCGACGGGCGCGCCCGAACTGGGCAAGATCATCTCGGAGACGGCGATCGAGGTGCTGCTGGACCGCATCCCGGACCTGACGCTGGCCGTCGCCCCCGAGGAACTGGAGTGGGCCGACTCCCTGTGGTACCGCTGCCTGGTCTCCTTCCCGGTCACCTTCACCCCGGCACCGGCCGCGGGCCGGGCGGCGTCCGACGGCTCTTGACGCCCGCGGCGGGCTGTTCCCCGAAGGGGCGCGGGACTGTGTCGATGTACGGCTCCGCCGCGTGGCGGGGCTCTCCTTCACCACGGCCTCCAGTGCGGCCCGGTTGAGCCCGGCATCCGTGGCGTGCTCGGTGACAGCGGCCTGGCTCTCTGCGGCGGCCTCGCGCGAGCGCTTCCACTGGGCGGTGTGCTCGTCGCCGTCGAGGCCGCGGAGCTGGATGTGAGCGTCGTCGGCCGCTTGCTAACGTTCGATGAGTCCGGCTGGGATTTCCACGGGGCGGATCATCCGACCTGAGCGCTGCTGGCCTGCATGAGTCCTTTGACAGGAGAGGCGCGGCCTTCGCTTTCATCGGCCGCATGGCCTCGCTCACGTCAACGCCCCGTGAGCTCGGGGACGTCACGGGGCGTTGAGCGGAGTACCGTTCCAAGTGTCGAAGCCAGGAACGGAGATTAATTATGCCGCAGTGGTCCGACTACAGTAACGGCGAACGAATCAAGATCCTCCGTGGGACAGAGATCACACAGGGCGATCTCGCCGAGAAGACTGGTCTCTCGATCGCCACGATCCAGGCAGCCGAGCAAGACAAGCGGCTGTCGCTGCCAACGCTCATGAAGCTCGCCGCAGCATTGAGCGTCGACACGTCCGTAATCGTCGGGCAGCAAGCACCTCGCCGCGCAATGCGGCAAGAAGACCGCACCATGATGCGGGATCTGTCGCACGCAGTGCACGACACCGCAACCGGGACCCCCCCAGTCGTCGAGGCTCCGGACCTCGACGAGCTTGCGAAGATCACTCGGCAGGGATGGGAACTGTACTGGAAAGGCCGCTACTCAGAGGCTGGCTCGCTCGCTGCGCCACTGCTGCGCTCGGCCGCCGCGCGGCTGTACGAGCAGCCTGTCGGCGAACAGTCCGAGGCATGGGGCGCTGTGGCCGACGCGTACCGCATCTGCGCGTACGTCGCCAACCTCATGGGGGTACGCGATCTTGCGTATGCTGCGATCGGGCATGCGCAGCGCGCCGCCGAGAACGCGGGCGATGAATTGCGGCAGGCCCTGGTCACCTCGGGCCGGTCGTGGGTGTACCTGCGCGATGCTCGCCTACCGGAGGCGCTCGAACTCGCCGAGAAAGCCGCGGTCGACATCGAGCCGCGGTTCTCGCGGGCGACGCCCGAGCAGCTCACGGTCTACGGCTCGCATGTCAACTTCGCCGCGGTCGTCGCCTCGCGTATGGGCAACAAGGACCGGGCGGCCGACTACCTATCACAGTCACACGCGGCGGGCGCCCGCATGGGGCGGGAAGTTCGGGCACACGGAACGCTGTTCGGGCCGGTCTCTGCCTCGACACAGGCAGTCGGTATCAACGTCTCGCTGGGCCAGACCGGTAAGGCGCTCGCACTGATCGAGGAGATCTCCAAGGACGACACAGGGCAGCTTAGCGAGGCTGCGCAGCACCGGTACGCGCTCGATAAGGCTATGGCGCAGGCTGACGCGAAGATGTGGGATGCCAGCCTCGACACGCTTGAGGGTGCACTGCGCTCGGCGCCGCATTGGGCCCGGCACCAGGCGCTGCCGCAGGTGATCGTGTCGAAGGTCGGCCGGGCGTCGACGACCCGCCTTCGGCGCGTGTCCAAACTGATCGGTGCCGGTCCGGCTATGTCCGGGTTCCCGGCTCCGACACCTAAGACCGCGCTCTGACTACGGTCCCGTCATACGTCGCGTACGACTCTTCGCCCGCCTCTCGGCGTCGAGTCGTATGCGACGAGCGATTTCGCCTTCTACAGGTTCCGAAAGTCGTACGCCCTCGATCTGTACCGATACTCACGGTAGCGGCACGGTTACATTCATGTCCGAGACATGGGGTACGACCACCAGGAGTCCGGCGCAGTCTCGCCGACTCCGCGCCTTACACAACGCCGCCAACTGGCGTACGACAGTTGTCTTGTACGCCTGCACCACCGACCCTCACACGATGGTGACCAAGGCAGTCGAGACGCTGAGCCGCCACGCGACCGCTCGCGAATGGGAGGTCGCCGAGGTCATCACCGACACGTCGCCTCTGCCGATGCCGATCTTCGAGCGCGAGCAGTGGACGGCCGTCAAGGAAGCGATCAACGACAGGCGCGCCGAGGGCATCGTCGCTCTGCGAGGGCATGTCTGCGTGGCGGGCACGGCAACTTATGCCGAGCTGTTGGACTGGCTGGCATACCGCGCCGCATTCCTCTCCGTCGCCGAGGTCACGTCGGGTGACCGTGCCGAGAGGGCGCCAGTATGAGCGCTCCGGACGCGCTGCCACACCGTACCTCCGGCACGGCAGAACAGATCAGCGGCTCGGCGTGCGATGCGAGTGGAGCCTTGCCGTGGGCACTGCCGCACACCGGAGACGTCGAGACCCTGGCTCAGACGACCATCGAAATCCACAACTCGGGTCCGCAGGGCTCCTCTTTCATCACTCGGCACGGCAGCCAGCTCCCCTGCAACTCGGTGGAGTCGAAGGCCCGCCTTGAGCTGGGCGGAGTGTCGTGACCGCCACCGCCCGGCCCTCCGCTGTCGGACGGCCGGCCTACAGCCAGTCTCTCCCCCGTGAGCCGCAGTCCGCCGCTCTCGCCCGGCGGATGGTGCGGACCGTGCTGGACACCTGGCGCCTGCCCCAGCTCGTCGGCGAGGCGGAGCACGTCGTCGCTGAGCTGGTCTCCAACGCCGTCGACCACGCTCGTGGCCGGTACCTGCGCGTCACCGTGACCCGCATCGGCGAATGCCGCGTGCGTATCGCGGTCATCGACAAGAGCCACGACAAACCAGAGCCGAAGACCGCCCTGTCCACTGATGAGCGCGGGCGCGGCCTGGCTGTGATCGAGGCGTTCGCGCAGGGATGGGGCGTCGACACGCTCCAGTGGGGGAAGCGGGTTTGGGCTGTCCTGGGGGACAGGGTGGGGGAGGACGAGCGGTGACTGGTCCGACCGTGTCCGCGCAACAGGCCACCCACTCTTCGGGTGTTGCCCGTTGGGCCTCCCCTGAGAGCGCGGGCCATAGCGTTGGCGTGCTCGAGAAGGCGGCCGCCATACTCGACGTCATCGAACGGGGCTCAGCCTCCTCGGCCGAGATCGCCGAAGCTGCCGGAATCTCACGCGGTACGGTGTTCCGGCTGGTCGGAGCCATGGCCCGGCTGGGACTGGTTACCCAGGAGGGAGGCCGGATCACCCTCGGGCCGCGCATCGCCCAGCCGGCGGCTGCGGGTGACGGCGTTCCCGCGGCGAACGCATGGGCCGACAGGCTCGTCGCCTTGCGTGATGCGACCGGCGCATTCGCCGTCCGCCTCCACCAGCTCCACAGCCCCGCCACACGGGTCTGTATCGCTGAGGTCCTGGACCTTCACGCATCGCAGCGCTCACAGCTCGGCATACTCGCGTCTCTCAGGGCCGACCCCGTCACGGTGACGTTCCTCGCCTGGCAGTCGAGCCAGCCCGGTGGCGCACGAGTTCCCGCCGCCGTCCCGTACAGGGACGAGACGCTGACCCGGACTCGGCGCCGGGGCTGGACGCAGGGCTTCAGCGGCCGTGACCACTGTGTCGCCATTGTCGCTGCCCCTGTCCTGGACCGGCGTGGGCGGGCTGTGGCCGTCCTGGAGATCTCGGGCCCGGTCGCGGTCCTCACCGCTACTCCGGGGTGGACGCATGGCAGGTCGTTGATCGCCGTTGCCTCGGAGAGCGACGTGATCAGTGAATGCCTCTACCGCAGAGGCGCAGCAGTGCCCGGCGCGACGGCACAGACGGTGAGCAGCCTGCACCTGCTGACCACCACGCGGAGGACCGGATGACCACAGCGTTCCGCGGCACGATCCGGCCTCCGCGCGAGGGCGAGGCGCCCGCTGCTGCCGCGTTGGTCGTGGGGGCCTACCTGCGGGCCTTACGGCTCTCGCACGGCGTGACCGGCAGTGATGCCGCGTGGGCTATCGGCAGCTCAGCGGCCAAGGTGTCGCGGCTGGAGACCGGCCGCCTGCACCGGATGGAGGATGCCATCGCGCTCCTGGAGCACTACGGCATCGATGACGAACCCGACGTGCGGCCCGCATTGGAACACCTGCTGCAGACGCCGCACCGGAACGTGCTGTACGACACGGTGCCGGGGTGGCTGGACCGGCTCCACGCCTGCCAGCGCCAGGCGGAGAGCATGGTCATCTACACCGCGCACACCTTGCCGGACATCGTGCGTATCCCGGACTATCCGGTGGACGCGCTGACGCAGCGTCTCCGCGCCGACCTGCACGGCCATATTCCGCCACGCGCACCGCTGACCGCCGGCACCGGCGGGGATGTGACGTTGCTGCTGGACGAGATGGTGTTGCACAGGCCCCTCGGCCACCCGGACATGAGGGCCGACCAGCTCACGCATCTCCAGATGCTCACCAGCACGGAGCAGGGGCCGCGGATTCTGCTGGTGCCCCGGTGGGCCCTGGTCATACCGCCGTCCGGCCTCCTGCACCGGATGACGCTCCACGGGCACGAGCTGGTAGCGAAGGAGTGGAGCGGCTTCGTCCTCTACTACACCGGCGACGCGGTGGCGCACTGGCAGCACCGAATCCGAGCCGCCATGGCCGCCGCCGTACCCCTCGGCCAGGCAGCCGTGTCCCTACCCGATGAGCGTGCCCAGGACAAGGAACGCACCGATGGACCGAGACCTCGGACGCACCTGGTGCGCCCTGAGAGCCGTCTGTCCCTTGCGCCAGGAGGCGAGGCAGTCCTGTGAGCGCCCCCGCTTAACGTGCGGACGGCCGCCGGTGGATCAGCTTGGGCCTGCTGTTCGGCGGCCACTCGCGCGGGCTCCCCGGCCCGCCCGGGGCCTACGCCACCGGTGGCGACCGCAGCCACCTACGAGACCAGCGAAAGGGTCCGCGATGAGACCCCGTACTGCGCAACTGCTCTACGTCCTGGCTGTGGCCACGCTCCTGGGCGTGCTCAGCTACGGCATCACCCACCCATGAACCCCAGCCGGCCGGGGGTGCTCGTGAGCCCCGGCTGGGTGGCCCCGGGCTGTTTCCGGCCGCCGCTCCTCATCCTCTCGGGCGAGGGCGGCCGTAGCCGTCACGACAGCGACAGAAGAGGAGGGCGCACGTGCAGCGCCGATGGGCCCTCGGCGAGTGCTGGCTGTGGTGCGAGCGCACAGCCGTCCCGGTGCTGTGGCTCGGGCCGGCCCTCTGGGATGGCGGCAGGGCAGTGGAACCCGGCGCCCACCCGACGCGGCACTCGGGTCACCAGCCTGCCCGTGACCAGTCGCGGAACACGAAACGGGCCGCCGACTCCGTCGGCAGCCCGTCGAGAAAGATCGAGGCTGCCGTGTATGACGCCACCGGACGGCACTGGTCTTTCGCACTGGTCCACACGCGAGTTGGCGAAGTACCTGAAGCGGACTGAGGACGTCACCGTGTCCTGCACTGCATCGCGCGGATCTGGCGGGAGGAGAATCTCAAGCCGCACCGGTCGGGCACCTTCAAGTTTGCGAAGGACATTCGCAGCCACCGAGAAGCGCACTCACGACTCGTCAATAACAACGCGAAATGACGCAATGAGGATTACGAGACGCTCGTCAGCGCCTGATATGCGGGGTAAATGAGCGTCGCTGTGTTTCGGTCAAACTCGGTGGGCGTGGGTAGAGCTCGCCGCTTCCATCGGTGGCGGTGAAGTCGACTCCGCCCCATCCTTCGCAAGCTAAGCTAACCCCGCGAGGAGTCGGCGGTTAGCCATTCGCTCACGGTGTGGATGACAAACCTTTGCCATTCCTGGCTCTGAGGATTCAGATACTGTGGATCATTGTCTACAGCGAAACCGTGCTGCGCCCCTTCAATCTCGATGATTTCGCAAGGGGCCCTGAACTTCTGCACGGCAGCCCGCGACAATCCAATAGGTACGAATGTGTCTTCGGTTCCGTGTACGATCAGGGTCGGAGCTAGCACCTCGTCAAGTACCTCATGCGGATGAAACCAGAACACCTCGTTGAACAAAGGCCGCCCATGCCTCAGCGTCGGCGTGAATTGGATGAATCCTTGTTCGTTGAGTTGTTGCGCCGACTCTTCGCTGATTGAATCATTGACCCAATAGGCTCGCGTGTCGATGGTGCGCCATTTGTAATCCAGCTGAGGATTGAAGAGTACCAATCGCGAAATGTCTGCCGAGCGCTTAGCGGCATAGTATGCGCAGATGCCGCCACCGAAACTGGCGCCCAACAACGTGATTTCTCGAGCGCTAGCGGTTTCGCGGACATAAGTGATGGCTGCGCGGATATCATTCAGGACCGTGGCCAGGGTCAGCTCTTCCTGCCGACCCTCACTTTCGCCGTGACCGCGCATGTCGAACCGGAGGGACGCCACACCACTTTCGGCCATTCCAGCGGCCAGGCGCGTGAAGAACCCGCCTTCTTCCCGAGTGACGCCACCGCCGTGCACGAGCACGACAGCGGCCGAGGCCGGCGTATCGGGGCGCACGAGTGTGCCAGCCAGGTGCAGGCCATCGAGCGTCCGAAGCGTCACGCTCTCAGATGTAGGCATAGTGCGAGCCTAGCGCTGAGGTATCGATATGCGACTCCGCCGGCTCCAGGCCCCGGGGCCCGGGGGCGAAGCCCTTGGTAGCGGGAAGGGATCAGGAGGGGGACAGGGCCCAGTCGTAGTAGCGCGGGCCTTTCGCTCCGTTGCCGGCGCTGTGGCGGTGCCAGGCCGTGGCGGGCAGACGGCCAGCGATGGTGTCCGCGCGGACGGGAGTGCGGCCGTGGTTGATGCGGCCCCGAATCGAGCAGGCGATGGCCATGACGTAGCCGATGCCGCGTTTTCCAGGGTTGTTCGCAGCTGCGGGTCCTGGCCGTAGGCCTCGTCGCCGGTCACCCAGGAGGCGGTGATACCGCCGTCGAGCGCGGCAGCGATCATCTCACCGGCCAGGCGGGGCTTGGTGGCGAAGTCCACCTCGTCGGGTATCCCGGCAGCCCGGCGGCGCTCGGGATCGGTGCACCAGGAGTGCTCGGGCAGGTAGAGCCGGCGGTCGATCAACGCCCGTCCCCGGCGGGTGGCGTAGGCGAGGAACACCGGCCCGGGCCGGGCGTGAGCGGCTTGCACCGACGTGGCTGTTCTCGATGCGTCCGGCGGTGCCGGTGTACTGCCGTTGCACGCCCGCCGAGGCGGACCCCTTCTTCACGAAGCCGGTCTCGTCCACGACCAGGACACCGCCGTCGGTGCCGAGGTGTGCGGCGGCGTAGGCGCGCAGGTCATCGCGGACGGCATCGGCGTCCCAGCGGGCGTAGCGCAGCAGGCGCTGCATCGGCCCGGGCCGGGCGTGACCGGCTTGTTCGGCCAGCTGCCAGCAGTTCTTCCGCTCAACGTCCGACAGCAGCCCGAGCAGATAGGCGCGGGCCGTCCTCCGCGGCTCAACCCGCCTGAACCGGCCCGCTATCCGGGCCGTGACCCGGTCGAACAGCGCGCACCAGCGGGCAGGGTCTACGCTATGGCTCGCCGCCACCGCACGATCTTCAGGAGTCCACACAACCCCCGATGATCAGGCGGTGGCCGTACCCGTTCCCGGCCGGGTCCGCGACAAGATCGCGAAGTCAGACGGGAGTCCTAACCCCGAGCGACCTCAGCGGTGTGTGCGGGGGTGTAGCGCTCGCCCGTCACCTGGTCGCTCAGCGGGTCCAGCGCGGCCAGTGCCTCGGCGTCCAGGGTGAGCTCCAGCGCGGCCGCGTTCTGCTCCAGCCGGGCCGGGCTGCGGGTGCCCGGAATAGCCGCCACCGCCACCCCGAGCCGCTCGGTCTGGGCGTACACCCAGGCCAGCGCCACCTGGGCCGGGGTGGCACCCAGCCGGTCGGCCACCTCGCGCACGGTCTGCGCGATCTTCTCGTTGGCCTCGCCCGCCTCGCCGGCGAAGCGGGGGTTGGTGCGCCGGAAGTCCTTCTCGCCCAGCGCGGAGCGGTCCAGGGCGCCGGTCAGGAACCCCCGCCCCAGCGGCGAGTACGGCACCAGCCCGACCCCCAGCTCGGCCATCACCGAGGTGACCGCCTCGACGTCGCGGGTCCACAGCGAGTACTCGCTCTGCACCGCGGTGATCGGGTGCACCGCGTGCGCCCGGCGCAGCAGCTCGCCGTCGACCTCGGACAGGCCCAGATGGCGGACCTTGCCCGCCTCGACCAGCTCGGCCATCGCCCCGACGGTCTCCTCGATCTCCACGTCCTGGGGCGGGCGGTGGGCGTAGTACAGGTCGATCACCTCGACGCCCAGCCGCAGCAGCGAGGCGTCGCAGGAGCGCAGCACGTAGTCCCGGGCGCCGCGGATGCGGCGTGCCCGGTCGCCGGCGCTGCGGTCGATGCCGAACTTGGTGGCCAGCTGCACCTGGTCCCGGCGGCCGTGGATGGCCCGGCCCACCAGCACCTCGTTGTGCCCGGTGCCGTAGGCGTCGGCGGTGTCCAGGAACGTGATGCCCAGTTCCAGGGCCCGGTCGATGGTGGCCAGGCCGCCGTCCCAGTCGGCGGCGCCGTAGCTCTCGCTCATCCCCATGCACCCCAGGCCCATCGCGCTGACGGTGAGACCGGGTGAGCCGAGCGTGGTTCGGGTGATCATGCGCGGATACTCCTCCTGCCCAGCGGACCGGGTGGTACCTCGAGGGCTGACGAACGCCTCGGACGCTAGGACTTGGAGCGCGCTCGAAGTCAAGCCGGAGGGCCGGCCCCCGCCGGCGGGGGCCGGCGCGGCGGGAGCGGGTAAGAGTGAAGCGGTCCACCGGCAGCAGGTCGCCACAGGGCCCGGACACCGCGTATTTCCCGGCCGTCTTCACCGGCGGGTGCAGCGGCCCAGCGGCCGGACCCGTTCCCAGCAGGGTCAGCGACAAGATCGCGAAGCCGACTGGAGTACTAGCGGCTCGGCTCCTCCTCCGGCGGCCAGACGTCGCCCCAGGCCACATCGCGGGCGGCCCGGTACAGCGGCCCCTGACGCTTGGTCACCGTGGTGCGTCCCAGCCCCTCCTCCGGGGCGCACAGATCCATCAGCACCTGGCCCTTGCGGATCTGCGGGCGGCGCACCACCCGTGCCCCGGCGGGCGCGGCGTCGAACCGTACGGCCGCGACATAGCTGAACTTCTCGTCCTCGTACGGCAGCGAACCCCCCTTGACCTGCCGGTGGAGGGAGGAGCGGCGGACCCGGGCGGCGAAGTGGCACCAGTCGGCGCCGGGCTCGATCGGGCAGACCGCGCCGTGCGGACAGGGGGCGACGATCCGCAACCCGGCCGCCAGCAGCCGGTCCCGTGCCTCGCGGATCCGCAGATAGCCGTCCGGGGTGCCCGGTTCGATCAGCACCACGGCCTGGGCCGCGCGTCCCGCCTCGGCCACGACGGCCCGACGGTCGGCGTCGGTCAGCTCGCCCAGCACATAGCTGACGGTGACGAGGTCGGTGCCGTCCGGCAGGGCGAGGCCGTCGCCGATGGCCCGGCGCTGCCAGCGGGCGCCGCGCAGCGCCTCGGAGGGCGCCTGCCGGGCCAGTTCGCGGCCGAGGGCCAGCGCGGGCTCGGCCCAGTCCAGGACCGTGGTGGTGTGCCCGCCCCCGGGCCACGCGGCGGCCACCGCCCAACTCGCCGCGCCGGTACCGCCGCCGATGTCGATGTGGGAGGCCGGGGCCCAGGCGGGCGTCCGGGCGCGGAAGGCGGTGAGGGCGGCGCGCACGGCCTCGAAGGTCGCGGGCATCCGGTACGCGGCGTACGCGGCGACGTCCGAGCGGTCGCGCAGCACGGGCGCGTCGGTCGGGGTGCGCCCCCGGTAGTGGCCGATCAGCCGGTCGACCGCCTGGGCCGCCTGGCGGGGTGGCAGACCGTCGAGGAGACCGGCGAGCGCGGTGTGCGGCGTCTCGTCGGTGCGGGCGGTGTCGGGGGCGTGCATTCGGTGGATTCTACCGGCCGGGAGAGGGCCGCAGACGCCGAGACGGAACGTCTCGCCTCGCTGTGGAGCGCGCTTCGCTACATTGGCCGACATGGTCGACAAAGCAGTGCCCGACGCCACCCGCCGCAGCCAACGCTCGCACCGCGCGATCCTCGACGCCGCTCTCGAACTCGTCGGCGAGATGGGCTATCCCCGGCTCACCATCGAGGCCATCGCCGCCCGCGCCGGGGTCGGCAAGCAGACCATCTACCGGTGGTGGCCCTCCAAGGCCGCGGTCCTGCTCGACGCCTTCGAAGTGCTCGGCGAGCGGGCCGCCCGGGAGGCGGGCGGCGACGCGGCCTCGGAGATCCCCGACACCGGCGACCTCGCGGCGGACCTGAAGCGGGTGCTGCGGGCGACGGTCGACGAGCTGACCTCGCCCGCCTATGACCTGCCGATCCGCGCGCTGACCGCCGAGGGCGTGATCAATGCCGAGGTGGGCGCGGAGTTCGTCAGCCGGATCCTGGAGCCGGGGCTGCGGCTGTACGCCACGCGGCTGACCGCCGCGCAGGAGGCCGGTCAGGTGGCGGCGGACATCGATCCGCGGATCGCCCTGGAGCTGCTGGTCGGCCCGCTCACCCACCGCTGGCTGCTGCGCACGGGGCCGCTCACCCACGCGTACGCGGACGCCCTGGTCGAAACGGCGCTGCGGGGCCTCAGCCCCCGCTGAACGCGACGCACCGGGGCGGCCCCGTGCGGGGCCGAATGTGGCCGGGCCGCCCGCGCGGCGCGGTGTGCCCGCGCGGACCCGGTCGAGCGCCCGTGGCGGTGTCGCCCACGTCTCGGCGTCCCCCGCGGCGTCACCCCCGTTTCGGCGCTCGCGGTGGTCGTACGGGCGTGGCGGTCAGGCGTCCCGGTGCGTCCGTGATGATGCCGTCGCAGCCCAGCCGCAGCATCCGGTCCCGCTGTGCCGGGGTGTTCACGGTGTGGGCCCACACCCGCGGTACCCCGGAGGTGACGGCCCGCCGCACATCCGTGTCCCGCGCCCGGTGGTCGATGTCCAGCAGATCGACGGTCCCGCGCCAGTCGCGCGGGGTGTCGGTGCGCATCTGCCGGGCGGACCGCCACAGCTGGGCCAGCAGCCCCCTGCGGTGCGCCTCGCGGGCCACCTCGGGGCGGTTGGTGTTGACGTAGACCGAGCGGGTCAGACCCCGGTCGCGGATCATCGTCGCCAGCCGTGGCAGGCTCTCCGGGTCCTTGGCCTCCACCATGAGGGTGATCCGGCCGCCGAACCGGTCCAGCGCCTCGGCGACCGTCGGCGGACGCTCGGGCCGCCAGGTGCCGCGCAGTGAGCGGGCGGGGAGCAGCCGGACCGTACGCCACTGGGCGGCGGTCAGGTCCCGTACGGGCCCGGTCCGGTCGGTCGTGCGGTCCAGTGTCGCGTCGTGCATCACCACGAGCGTGCCGTCCCGCAGCATGCGGGTGTCGAAGTCGAGGACCTGGGCGTCACGCCGGGCGAAGGCGGTGGCCAGCCCGGACATGCTGTTCTCGGGCACCTCCAGGGCCCCGCCGCGGTGCGCCGTGTAGGTGACGCCGGGCTGCCCGGCGACCGGGGCCAGGATGAGCGGGGGCGGCGAGTGCGCGGGTTCGGCGGCCGGGGGTGCCGGGCGGCGTGCGAACGGCCGGGCGGCGGGGTGGGCCGCGACGGCCGCCGGTATGGAGAGGCCGAGCACCACGACCGCGGTCGATACGCGCCTGCTGATCATAAACGGAACGCTAGGGGCGTGACGTCCCTTATGCCCTGCTATCCGCATCCGGACGGGGTGCTCTCCCGTACCCCGGATGCGGACACCGGCCACTTCGGGAGCAGGATGGTGGCAGCATTGATCGGGTACCGGCGGTACCGCCGGGCCGGCGGTGAAGCGAGGCGGTAGATGGAACGCAAGGGCAGGTTCTCCCAGTGGCTGCGTCGGCCGAGGAGCCAAGCGGGCGGCGACGAGGGCACGGGAGCGGGCGCCGGCGGCGTCCGCGAGGACCTGCTCCTGGCCGCCGCCGCGGCGGGATTCCCGCTCGCACCGGCCGCCCACCCCTCCGGTTACGGCTGCTCCTGTGACCGCATCGGCTGTCCCACCCCCGCCCGCCACCCCGTCTCGTTCGCCTGGCAGACCCAGGCGACCACCGACCCGGACCGGGTCGCGCAGTGGCTGCGCGCCGATCCGCAGGCCAACTTCATCACCGCCACCGGCATCGTCCACGACGTGCTCGACGTGCCCGTGGACGCCGGGCGGCTGGCCCTGGAGCGGCTGGGCACGGCCGAGGTCGAGGTCGGACCGGTGGCCACCAGCAGCGGCGATCTCCAGCAGGGCCGGATGCTGTTCTTCACCGCCACCCGGGGCACCCCCGACGACGAGGACGAGTGGTGGCCCTGTGAGCTGGACTGCCACCCCGAGACCATGGACGAGCACCCGGGGCTGCGCTGGCACTGCCGGGGCAGCTACGTCCTCGTACCGCCCGCGCGGCTTCCCGGTGACGGCCATGTGGGCTGGCTGCTCGGCCCCGAGCGGCCACTGCCGGACCCCCTGACCCTGCTGGAAGCGCTCACCGACGCGTGTGCCCAGTTCGCCGACGAGGACCAGGACCACGACTCGGCCGCCTGGCCGATAGGGCGGTAGGGCGGTAGGCCGGTAAGGCGGTAGACCGACAGGGCGGTAGGGCGTCAGCGGCCTGGGCCCGGGGATCGGGGCGCAGGGCCCGGGCCCCGGGGTCATTCGCCCTTGGCGGCGGTGACGCCCTCCAGCCGGTTGAGGAAGACCACCTTCGGATCCGCCGCGTCCTTCGCCGGGACCCGTACCGCCGACTCGGCGACCCGGGTCAGCGTCACCGCCTTCTTCGCCTCGCCCGTCATCAGCGCCTTGATCTGCGGATCGGGGTTGGGCCGGAAGCCCTTGGCCATGGTCTGCTTCTGCCGGTGGTGCGAGGCGAAGAACACGATCGCCCCGCCGTCCGACGTGCGCAGCCCCACCGGCGCGTACTGCGCGCCCTGCGCCGGGGTGTCGATGTACTCCGTCCAGAACTTCGGGGTGCGCACGAACTTCTTCCGCGCCTGCCGGAGCCCCGAGGTCGACTGGCCCCCGGCGAACACCGAGCCCTTGCCCGTCATCAGGTAGTCGGTGTACTCCGCGCTCAGCTCGTCCGGACGGGCCGCCAGCTTCGGGGCCGGTCCGGAAGCCGGGACCGGCTCGGCCCAGCCCTCCTCGTCGGTCGCGAAGTCCGGCACTTCGTCCTGGCTGAGGATCGACAGGTACGCGGCCTTCCACGGCTCGTCCGCGCCGTTGCGGGTGAAGACGAACAGCCAGCGGTTGGCGTCACGGTTGCTGTCGGTGTCCGCGACGAAGAACTTGGGCCAGCCCACCTGCTTGGGGATGAGGTACGTGACGTCGGACAGCTTCAGCGGTGAGTACGAGGGGTTGCCGCCGGGGGAGCCCGCGTGCTGGGCCGTGAGGTCGGCGGTGCTGATCGCCCCCAGCGGGCCCGTCTCCACCTGGTTCGCCAGCGACGGATCCAGCTCCCGGTACGCCTTGTTGTACGTGTCGAGGAACCGCTTGAGCGCCTCGGGCGCCTCAGCCTTGTCCACCGACGGGATGTTCTCCCGCTCGCCGTGCACCGTCACGCACCCCGTCAGCGTCATCCCCAGCGTCAGGACCACCGCTGCGGTCGGAACTGCGAACTGCCGACGGGGTGACCTGCGTGTCATGGGGCTCCGGCTCCCGCTTCCTGGGACCTGCTGTGGACGGCGACACCCTACCGGGGCGCAGGAACAGCGCGAGCGTGGGGACCAGGTAGAGCGCCCACATCCACAGTTGAAGCTCGGTCGGGTCCGGCTGGAAGTTGAACACACCCTTGAGCAGCGTTCCGTACCAGGAGTCCGGCGGGACGGTCGAGCTGATGTCGAAGGCCACGGACGTCAGCCCCGGGAGCCAGTCGGCCTCCTGGAGGTCGTGGAACCCGTACGCCAGCACCCCCGCCGCCACTACGACCAGCATCGCGCCGGTCCAGGTGAAGAACTTCGACAGGTTGATCCGGAGCGCGCCCCGGTAGAACAGCCAGCCCAGCGCCACCGCGGTGACCAGGCCCAGGACCACACCGATCAGCGGATCCGCCGTACCGTCGTTGCTCGCCCGCACCGCCGTCCACACGAACAGCGCGGTCTCCAGGCCCTCCCGGCCCACCGCGAGGAAGGCCGTGGCCACCAGCGCCCCGGTGCCCATCGCGAGCGCCGCGTCCAGCTTGCTGTGCAGCTCGGCCCGCAGATGGCGGGCGGTGCGCCGCATCCAGAAGACCATCCAGGTCACCAGGCCGACCGAGAGGATCGACAGCGAGCCGCCCAGCGCCTCCTGCGCCTCGAAGGTCAGTTCCTGGGAGCCGAATTCCAGCGCCGCGCCGAAGGACAGGCTCAGGGCCACCGCGGCGGCGATGCCGAGCCAGACCGGGCGCAGCGCGTCCCGGCGCCCGGTCTTGACCAGATAGGCGACCAGGATGCACACGACGAGGCTGGCTTCGAGCCCTTCGCGCAGACCGATCAGGTAGTTGCCGAACACGAGGTTCGCCTTCCTCTCGGGGATCCGTGGGGGTCCGGGGTCCGGGGTCCCGTGGGGGTCCGGGGTCCGGGGTCCGTCAGGAGAACAGCGCCCGGCCCCACCAGTCGTCCGCGTCCCGGACGCCCGGCGGGACGGCGAAGAGCGCCGAACCCACGTGCTGGATGTACTCGTTGAGCGCGTCGGAACGCGCCAGACGCCGCTGCACCGGCACGAACCCGTCCCGTACGTCGTGCTGGTAGGCGAGGAAGAACAGCCCCGCGTCCAGCCGCCCCAGGCCGTCCGTGCCGTCGGTGAAGGAGTAGCCGCGGCGCAGGATCCGGATCCCGCCGTTGGAGTCCGGATGCGCCAGCCGGACGTGCGCGGTGGGCAGCATCGCCCTCAGGTCCGGCTCGTCGTGCTCCCGCTGCTTGCCCTGCGGCGCACCCTCGCCCTTGTCCCGGCCGAAGACGTCCTCCTGCTCCTTCAGCGAGGCGCGGTCCCAGGTCTCGATGTGCATCCGGATCCGGCGCGCCACCAGGTACGACCCGCCCGCCAGCCACGCCGGGCCCGCCTTCTCGCTCACCCATACGTGCTTGTCCAGGGCGGCGGTGTCGGTGCCCGCGATGTTCCGGGTGCCGTCCTTGAAGCCCAGCATGTTGCGCGGGGTCTGCGCGTCCGGCGTGGTCGAGGAGGTCTTCCCGAAGCCCAGCTGCGACCAGCGGATGGCCACCCTGCCCATGCCGATACGGGCCAGGTTGCGGATGGCGTGCACGGCCACCTGCGGATCGTCCGCGCACGCCTGCACACACAGATCGCCGTCGCTGCGCGCCGGGTCGAGGTTGTCGCCGGGGAACGCGGGCAGGTCGATCAGCGCCTCGGGGCGGCGGCCGGCGATGCCGAAGCGGTCCTTGCCCTTCTTGTCCGTGAACAGCGTGGGCCCGAAGCCGATGGTCAGGGTGAGACGGGACGCCTTGAGGCCCAGCGCCTCGCCGGTGTCGTCCGGCGGGGCCTCCGCCAGATCGCTCACCGCGCCGCCGCCGACCGGGTGCCCCTGGGTCATCCGGGCCGCCGCCTTCGTCCACTCCCGCAGCAGCGCGATCAGCTCGGCGCGGTCGTCGGTGGTGACGTCGAACGCCGCGAAGTGCAGCCGGTCCTGCACCGCGGTGGCGATCCCCGCCTGGTGCGCCCCGTAGAAG
>NZ_BBOX01000316.1 GCF_001553455.1 Streptomyces hygroscopicus subsp. hygroscopicus | reverse complement strand
GGCCGACGCCGCGGGCCCTGGGCGCGACGAGGAGGGGGCGCTGGCGCTCGATCTGCTCGCCGTCCTGGACGCCCCGCAGCTCGATGTGGAAACGGCCGCGATGCTCGTCGAGTCACTTCCCGACGGCGCCCGTCTGGTGCTGAGCGGGGACCCTGGAGTGCTGTGGTCGGCCGGTCCCGGCCGGGTCTTCGCGGATCTGGTGGCGGCCCGCCGCTGTCCGCAGGTCGTCTCCCGCAGCCCCGACCCGGGACCCATCGGCGAGCTGGTCTCGGGGATCGGGATCGGCGAGCTCCTTCAGGTGGAGGCGCCCGGCAAGGAGGTCGTGATCGTGCCCGTGCGGGACGCGGGCGAGGCGGTGCACCGCACCGTCCAGCTCGTCGCCGACTCGGTGCCCCGTGCGATCGGCGTCCCGCCGGAGCAGACCCAGGTGATCACCCCGGGCCATGGCGGCGCGGCCGGCACCCGCGCGCTCAACGCCGCCCTGAAGAACCGCCTCAACCCCGGCCCCGGCCGGTTCGGCGGCTTCGACCCGGGCGACCGCGTGGCCTACACCCCGGCCCCGGGGCGTACGGTGCCGGGCACCGTGATCTCGGCCGACGCCGAGGGGCTGCGCCTGGACTGCGCGGGCGCCCCCGTGGTGGTGCCGCGTGCGGAGGTCGGCGAGCTGGTACGGCACGGCTGGGCCCTCACCGCCCACCAGGCGGCCGGTATGCGCTGGCCCGCGGCCGTGGTGGTGCTGCCGGGCGACGCGACGGCCGGGCTGACCCGCTCCTGGGTCTACACGGCCTTCGGCCGCGGTGAGCGCCATCTGTCGGTGGTGCACGGCGCGGACGGGGCGCTGCCGCGGGCGGTGGCGGAGATCCCCTTCAAGGACCGCACCACCCGGCTGCGCGCCCTGCTCCAGGCCCAGGTCCCGGCCGAGTCCGCGGGCTGAGCGACGCCCCGGTCCCGGTCCCGGACCGCGTCAGCCCCCGCCGGCACACCGCGGCCCCGGGCCACTCGACCATGAGGCGAGCGGTCCGGGGCCGGGGGCGGTCCTGGCCGGGGTTGACGCGGGCCGGGTTGTCCGGGCCGGGTTCTCCTGGGCCGGATTGTCGGGGTTGTCCGGGCCGGGTTCTGCGGGGCCGGATTGTCCTGGGCGGGGCTGGTCCGGACCCGGCCCGGAGTCGCGCGCTCAGCTGCCCGGCTCCAGCACCTCCAGATCGTCCTCGTCCTCTTCGTCGATTTCCTCGTCGAAGACCGAGCTCACGTCGAAGCGGCACACGACCATATGCGGATCTGCCTGGTCGAAGGGGGCCGAGAGCCACTCCCCCGGTTCCGGCTGCTCCTCGGCCGCCACCACCCAGAGCGTGGAGTCGCCCTCCTCCAGGCCGAACTCCTTGTGCCGAGAGGCGATCTCGTCCGGCTCGAACTCGCCGAAGACCACCCCGAGGGCGGTGTGCACGCTCTCCCCGGCGGCCGCCCCGCCGCCCGGTGCGTCGTTCCCCGTGTCGATGTCCGGATCCAGGTCGACGATCCGCTGCGCCTGCGAGAGCAGCCGCCGCGGTTCGACGACGGTGTAGTCCCTGCGGATCAGCACGCTCAGCGCGCTCGGCTCCTCCGGCCCGGCATAAGCGGGGAGACTGTCGTCACCAGGGATCTCGAAGGGCGTCACCTCGTCGTAGGCGTCATAGAGCAGCTCGTCGTAGACCTCGGCTGCCGCGGCCAGTTCGTTGAACGCGGCGTAGACGGCCGGGTCGCCTTCCCCCGATCGGCGTTCGACAGCGTCGAGGTGACGATCCAGTGCGGCTTTCACCGCTTCGGCAGCGGCGCGTACCTCGGCAGCGGATGGCTGCGCAGCATCAGACATAGTGCAGACGCTATCCGTAGCAGGGCAGTTCCCGCACAATAGATGCGATGCCGGAATACGAATTCTGTGATGTGTATGTGCCACGCGGCGTTTCGCGCAAGGCCACGACCCGTCTGCTCACCGACCATGCCGAGTACGGACACTGGGAGTTGGACCGTCTGAGACTCAACCCCGATGGCAGCCGCAGAGTGCGATTGCGGCGCCGGATCATCCGCCAGCTCCGCGCCACCTGGTAGCGGAACGGCACAGCACCGGGCGGGCCCCGCTGGTCGCGGGGCCCGCCCGGGGTGACGTCGTGGTCACACGGTGTACGAGGTCCGGCCTGTGGTGCGCGGACCGTGAGGTGCGGTGTGCGGTGGGTGACGCGCTTCGACTGCGGCACAGCGCCGCTCAGCGCGCTGCGTGATCAGCACCACATGCTCTGCGCCACATGCTCTGCATCCCATGGTCCGCACCGCATGATCGGGACGCCCTGACCTGCGCGGCCCGCGCTGCACGACCTGATCGACACGACCTGATCGACACGACCTGACCGGCGCCGCACGCGGTACCTGGGTCAGCGCCGCGCGGCGCGGGCCCGGCGGTAGAGCACCGTACCGGCCAGCAGCATGCCCGCGGCGGCCGGGATGGCCAGCTCGACGGGGCCGGCGCCGGTGTGCGCCAGCTGCTCCTTGCCGCCCAGGTTCGCGGACGGGGCGCCGCCGTGCACCCCGCCCTGCTCATCCGGGCGCGGCGAGGAGGGCTTGTCCGAGTCACCGCCGGGCTTCGAGCCCCCGGGCTCACCAGGGTTGCCGGGCTGGCCCGGGTTCCCCGGGTTACCGGGCTCACCAGGGTTGCCAGGCTCACCCGGGTTTCCGGGGTTTCCGGGGTTGCCGGGCTCCCCCGGGTTTCCAGGGTTGCCGGGCTCACCCGGGTTCCCCGGCTCACCGGGCTCCCCCGGGTTGCCGGGCTCTCCGGGCTCCTCCGGGTTCTCGGGGATGGCCGGGACCGTCTGGCCGCAGTGACCGCCGTTGCTGGTGTTGCCGGACCCGACCGCGCTGATGTTGATCCCGCACACATGGACCGGGACGTCGATCGGGGCCTGGATGTTGTTGCCGGAGCCGATCCCCGGCGAACCACCGGTGCTGCCCTGCGCCTGCGAGCCGCCGGACTGCGCGCCCCCGTCGGAGGAGTCACCCGAACCGCCACCGGACGAGTCACTCGAACCGCCACCGGACCGGGGGCCGCAGTCGGCGCCGTTGAGGACGCCCAGGACGCTCACCGTGTTTCCGCACAGGGTCACCGGCACACGCACCGGGACCTGGATGTTGTTGCCCGAGACGACGCCCGGCGAGTACCCGGTGCCGCCTTCGGCACCCGAGCCCGCCGCCTGGGCGTAGCCGCCGGTCACGGCGAGAACGCCGCTCGCCGCCGCCACGGTGATCAGGCCCTTTTTCGCAACCTGTCGCATAACTCTCTGCTCCCCTAGCTTCTGTCCCGGCCGAGGTGCGCGCGGGCGGTCTCGCCCGCACCCCCATACCCGGGCGGTCCCGGAGCGCGCGCTCCGGGACCGCCCGGGATCACACCCCGGTGGACCGTGACCCGATGTCACGTGATCGATGCGGTAGTCGCCGAAGGCGGGGCACAGCACCACCCCCTTGTCGGCATCACGGCCCGGTGACGAGCCGCACACCCCATGTAACGAGGAGGGAGCAATCAAGCTATCAAGCTACGACACCATTCACCCTTTTTGGTTCCTTCGGTATGTGTGATCGATTGGGCCGAACGGGCGGCCCTTCAGCAGGCGTCCAGGAACCGGTCCAGCACCCTGACGCCGAACTTCAGGCCGTCCACCGGCACTCGCTCGTCGACCCCGTGGAACATCCCGGCGAAGTCCAGCTCGGGGGGCAGCCGCAGCGGCGCGAACCCGAAGCAGCGGATGCCGAGGTCGTCGAAGGACTTGGCGTCGGTACCGCCCGAGAGGCAGTACGGCACGGCGCGGGCGATCGGGTCCTCGGCCTTCAGCGCCGACTGCATGGCATCCACCAGCGCCCCGTCGAAGCTGGTCTCCAGCGCCTTGTCCGCGTGCACGTCCTCCCGCTTGACGCGCGGGCCGAGGATACGGTCGAGGTCGGCCAGGAACTCCTCCTCGAACCCGGGCAGGAAGCGCCCGTCCACATGGGCCGTGGCCTGCCCGGGGATCACGTTGACCTTGTAGCCGGCGCTGAGCATGGTCGGGGCGGCGGTGTTCTGGAGCGTGGCCCCGATGATCTTCGCGATGCCACCGAGCTTGGCGAGCGTCTCGTCCATGTTCTCCGGGTCGAGCGGGGTGCCGAGCGCGTCGGACAGCTCGTCCAGGAAGGACCGCACGGTCTTGGTGACCCGCACCGGGAACTTGTGCCGCCCGAGCCGCCCGACCGCCTCGGTCAGCTCCGTGATGGCGTTGTCGTTGTTGGTCATCGAGCCGTGCCCCGCGGTGCCCTCCACCGTGAGCCGCATCCAGTGCATGCCCTTCTGGGCGGTCTCGATCAGGTAGAGCCGCAGGTCCTCGTTGACGGTGAACGAGAAACCGCCGACCTCGCCGATCGCCTCCGTCACGCCCTCGAAGAGGTCGGGGTGGTTCTTGACCAGGTGCTTGGCGCCGTAGACCCCGCCCGCCTCCTCATCGGCGAGGAAGGCCAGCACGATGTCGCGCGGGGGCTTGCGACCGCTGCGCAGCCGGTCCCGTACGACCGCGAGGGTCATCGCGTCCATGTCCTTCATGTCCACCGCGCCCCGGCCCCAGACGCAGTCGTCCACGATCTCGCCGGAGAAGGGGTGGTGGGTCCAGTCCTCGGCGTTGGCCGGTACGACGTCGGTGTGGCCGTGGATGAGCAGCGCGGGACGGGACGGGTCCGCGCCCTCGATCCGCGCCACGGTCGATGCCCGGCCCTTGTGCGACTCGAAGATCTTCGGCTCGAGCCCCACCTCGGCGAGCTTCTCGGCGACGTACTCGGCGGCCGCGCGCTCACCGGGGCCGGAGTGGTCGCCATAGTTACTGGTGTCGATCCGGATCAGGTCACGGCAGAGATCGACCACCTCGTCCTCGCCCCTGACCGTCCCGGTCGTCGTCGCGCCCGAAAGCGACTCACTCACGATGCCTCCTCGTCGTTGCGCTGCCACGGAACGCCCAGGTACGGGCCCGTCCGCGGCAGGGGTCACCCGCCCCATCCTCCTCCGCTCGTCCGCCAAGCCCAAGGCGGCAATACCGCCGTCATGCCCCCGTCACACAACCCCCGCCCCGCCGCCGCACCCGCCCCGGCCCGGAACCGGCCGGGAAGCCGCGCGGAACGGGCCCGGGAAGCCCGGTGCGGCCCCGTCCCCCGGGGCGCGAGCGGCCGTGATCGAGCACCTCCCGATGTTTGCTATGGTTTTCCATGTCGGAACGGCCACGGGCCGGCCGACAGACACCTGGTCCGGGTGGCGGAATGGCAGACGCGCTAGCTTGAGGTGCTAGTGCCCTTTATCGGGCGTGGGGGTTCAAGTCCCCCCTCGGACACTCTCCATACGTATATGAGGGCTGTGATTTCACGATCACGGTCCGCTTTTTCACGTCGAAGATCAGTGTGAGTCCGAGGCTCTCGTACAGGGGCTGCTTGCGTGTGCAGCATCGGCGTCTCGTTGCACGCAGGTGGGACTACAGCGCATGCCGGATCAAGCCGGGTCGGCCGGCGACAGCGGAAGCCGTGAAGGAGTTGGTGCTGCGGCTGGCGCGGGAGAACCCGCGCTGGGGCTGCCGCAGGATCCAGGGGGAGCTCGCCCGGCTGCGTCACAGGATCGGCGTGTCCACGGTATGGAAGATCTTGACGTCAGCCGGGGTCGACCCGGCTCCCCGCCGCGGCGGGCCTACATGGCGTGAGTTCCTGACATCCCAGGCCGAGGCCATCATCGCCTGCGACTTCCTGCACATCGACCTGGTGGATCTTCGCCGTGTCTACACACTGATCTTCCTCGAGCACGGCACACGCCGCCTCCACATCGCTGGAGTGACGGCGCATCCGACCGCACAGTGAGCGACCCAACAGGTCCGCAACCTCGCGCTTGAGGCGGGCGTGCGCCTGGAGTCGTTGCGCTTTGTGATCCGCGACCGGGACGGCAAATACACCGAGTCCTTCGACGCGATTTTCGGAGCTGAGGGCATCAAAACCCTCAAGACTGCCCCACCACTCGCCGACCACCGCCCTGCGCCGAGGTCCGACTTGAAGACCCCACGGCGGCTACTCCAGACCCGTGTCCTTGGTGGCCTGATCAATGAGTACAGATACGCGGCATGACCAGCAGCGACGCGTTTCTGAACGGCACAGTTTCCCAACAGGCAGCTGGTCGCTACGACAGGAGAATTCCCAAGAACGTCACGATGATGACGGATGAAATCGCGGCGATTTGATAGCGCGCAGGGAACTCGTACTTCTCTCGCTTGACTCCTTCGTTGATCTCAGTGGCGTACTTGTGCATGAGCCTCCTGGACGGGAAGAGACCGATCGTGAGTCCGGTCCATCCGAAGGAGTACAGAACCAGCATATGCTGCGCCGACCAGTTCTGGTATTGGAGTCGTCCGACCAGGATCATGCCGAGGCAGCATGCTCCGCATATGAGAGGCCATGCCACTCTGCCCTTCCGCACCGGAACCCACTTGGCCATAGCGAAGCAGAAGAGGAACGTCGCCACGACGGCCATGAGTAACAGGTAGACGAGGGGGAGTGAAGCGAGCATGAGGAACTCCTTTGAGACATGCACAAGGGCTGGCGGTCATACCGTGCCGCCAGCCCTTGAAACTGATCATAGCAAGGTTTTGCTTACAGGCCGAGTAGCCCAGTGATTGGCGATACGAGATCGTGACCGAACTGCGTGATCTTCGTTACGACCTTACCGCCACCCAAGGCGCCAATCCACTTGGATTGCCCAAAGGTGATCAATGCCAGACTGGCACTCCCCACGGACCCCCAGAATTTCTGGCTCGTGAATCCATGCTCGATTCCTGTGAACACCGCACTGATTCCTCCGAGCGCCAAGGAGACGCTGGCGAATATGCCAGCGGGAACTGCGGCCGGTGGAAAGACCAGGCTGGAGATACCCAGGCCGGCGGACATGAACCCGGTGGTGATGCTGAGCTTGTTGGTTGCGTCCGCCCACCATCCAGCATCCCTCCACCACGGCGTGTCGCCGCCGCTGACACCGTCGTTGTCGGACGAGTCGACCGGGTTGTTCCCGCTCTCCCTGGCCTTCCGCGCCTCCTCAGCCGCCTTCTTGGCCGCCGCCGCGAGTTCGGCTTTCCGTTTCGCCACAGCGGTCTGATGAGCCTGACTCGCCGCCTTTGCCGCGGTCTTTGCGTCCTGGCCCGCCTGGACGGCGGAAGCGCGGGCGTGGGTGGCAGAGGCTTGGGCGTTGTTGGCGGAGGCCATGGCTCGGTTCGCAGCGTTCAGGGCGCGGTTGGCGGAGAAGTTCGCTGACCGCGCGGCCGAACGGGCGGTGGTGGCTGCCTTCTTCGCTTTGTCCGCGGATGCCTGCGCAGCTGCGGCCGACTTGTCGGCGGCATCCGCGTTCGCCTGCGCCTCCTTAGCGGACAACAGCGCCTGGTCGGCCGACGCCTGGGCCTTGCCCGCCCACTCCGCCGCCTCTTTTGCCGCACTGCGTGCCTTGGCCGCTGCTTCCTGGGCGCGCCCCGCGTCTTCCTGCGCCTTGTACGCGATCTTTGCGGCGGCGGCGTTCGCGCCCTGGATGGCGGCGATGTGGGCGGCGGAGTCGTGGTCCAGCTGGGCTGTCTTGTGCTGCACCGTGGCAACGAAATTGCGCCGCATCCACGCGGGGCCATCCAGCGCTGCTTGCGCGTGGGCCTTGGTGTAGGGACCCGCGTTGGCCAGGATAGTCGCGGTGGCGACCGCGTCGTCCTCTTTCAGCGCCTCCTCGTAGGCAGTGTTGAGGAATGCGTGCAAAGCGGCGGCCGTATCGGCGTTGATCGCGTCATTCGCTGCCTTCTTGACCGCAGTGCCGGGGCTGTCGGCGAGGATACGGAAAATCTGAACGCGGTTGTCCATCGCGGCCGCCTCGATAGCGCCTGTCTCGAGAAACGTGGCGACGGCGTCCGGCACATCGCTCTCCAACGCTTTCTGAGCAGCCTCGGCGATCGCCGGGCTGGAAATCTGGGCGAGGTAGAGGACAGTCTCGTGGTCGTCCTGCTGCTGCGCGAGGGCCCGGTCGGTGTCGATCCAGGCGTGGATGTCGGCCTCGCCTCCCGACAGGGCGAAGCGGGCCGCCTCCCTGCTCCAGGTGCCGTGCGAGTCGAGGACGGCGACGGCGGCCTGGCGGCCCACAGTGGTGGCCAGGCCGAGGTCGTTCGCCTTCAGCGCCGCTTCGGCCCGGGCGATGAGGCCCTTCGTGGCCTTGTCGGTCTGTTCCTTCTGCGTACGCTTTTCAGCAAGCTCAGCAAGCTCCTGCGCTTCGATCTGCGCGAGCTGTCGGGCCTCTTCCCGGGCCTGCTTCATGTCCTCGTCCAGGCGCTGCCATTCGGCCTCCCGTGCCTTCTTCTCCACGTCGACGGCCTTGATGACGGCTGTAGTGGCGGTGTTGGCCGCCTCGGTGGCCGCGTCGGCGAATTCCTTGGACTTCTTGGCGTATTCGAGGGCTTGCCCCGCGTACTTGGCGGCCCACTCAGCGGCTTCAGCCGCCTTCTCGGCGTGGCTGGCTGCGGAGTTCGCGGTATCGCGTGCGTCGCGGGCTGCCGAAGCTGAGGTATTGGCCAGGGTCTGGGCCATCCCGGCCGCGTTGGTGGCGAGAGTGGCGTTGGCGTTGGCGATGTTCGCCTGCCGTTTGGCTTCGGCTGCCTCTGCCTGTGCCTTGCCTGCCGCGGAGGCGGCCGTGGCGGCACTGCGGGCTGCGGAAGCGGCACTGCGGGCGGCGCTGGCGGCGGCGGAGCCGGCGGAGGCGGCCTGCGCGGAAGCTGTGGCAGCGTGGTCGGCTGCCGTCGCGGCGCTGCGGGCCTTTGCGGCGGCGTTGCGTGCGGCGATCGCCGCGTTCTTCGCGGCGCTCGCCTGCGAGGCGTCTTTGGAGGCGGCGATGGCGGAGTTGTAGGCGCGGGCGGCGGCGTTCCCAGCGGTAGCGGCGGCCTGGCTCGCCGCTGTTGCTGCGAAGGCGGCGCGGCTGGAGGCGGCAACAGCGGCGTGCGAGGCGCGGATGGCCGTGCGGGCGGCATCCGCCGCGCCCGTGGCGGCACTGGCTGCCTTCCGGGCCGCCTTGCCGGACCTGGCCACGTCGTCCTTCGCCGCCTCGGCCTCGGCAGCTGCCTTTTGCGCGGCTTCCTTGGCCTTCTCGGCTGCCGTGACGGCGCGGGCGGAGGCCTCCTCGGCGAGCTTGGTCTTCGCGTCGGCCCGTTTGCCCTCGCGCTCGACTACCGCGACGAGTTCCTCGATCGTCGCCGACTCCTGGTCGCGGGCCCGGGCGATGTGCTGGCCGGTGTCGAGGAACCACTCGACGTCCTGGGCCGTGCCGGAGAGAGCGCGGGAGGCGTACTTATGCACCTCCGGCCCCGCCTCGACGAGCATCTTCGACACCTCCACTCGCATGTCTTCCAGGCGGGCGCTGTACTGGCCTTCAGTGAGGAAGGCTTCCAGGGACGGCTGGGTGTCGCTATCAAGAGCTGCACCTGCCTCCCGGCGTACGGCCTTGTCGCCGGTCGCCATCACCGTCGCCGTGGCCACACGGAGGTCTTCCATGAGGGCAGGTTCGTAGCCGTCCTTGAGGAACGCGGCGATAGCTGCGTCGCCACCGTCGATCGCCTTGACGGCCTCGCGGCGAAGGCCCTTTCCGGCCCTTGCGAGAGCGGTCATGATGGCCACCCGGTTGTCCTCCACTGTCGCTTCGGACAGCTCTTGATCGAGGAACGTTTGGACGTCGGCATCGGAGCCGAGGAGGGCGGATTCCGCAGCGGCTCGAGTGGCTTTGCCCCCGGTCATCCACGCCTTGACAGCCTTGGCCCGGTCGGTGTCAGGCAGGGTGAGCGGATCGGTTTCAGTGCCTTCGTCCGCAGGGGCCGCTAGAGCCGCCAGGGGGTTGAGAACGAGGCTCGAGGTGGCGGCGACGGTGGTGGTGGCCGCTGCCACGCCAAGTAAGCGCCGTCTGCTCCAGTAACTGGTGCCAAAGTAGTCCTATCGGGTGATGCGTCCAGCGGCAGGCGCACAGACGACGGCATGCCGACGAACGCGTTCGTGTGGGGGCATCACGCGCATGTCCCGGTAGCCGTACGTGCGTTGACCAGAGACACACGAAGACACGTTGCGTGACCATATGCCTGCAAAGGGTTCGTTGGGTACCTGTACACAAGCTGTGAACTTGTGAGAAGGATTACAGATGCCTTATGTGGCGGATTAACGGTACTTCATCTGATTTGTCATATAGCAGGCGGCGACCGGTCCTACACGGTGACGACCAAGACCGGCGAGCAGGTCGGGGTCGCACGCGGGCCCGCCGCCGACGGGAGATTGCGGACCGCGTGGTTCGACTACGACGGAGCGGGCCGTCTCACCCGCGTGCTCCCGCCGGCGGGGGTCGAGGCCCTCCGCCGCGGGGACTCCGACGGGGAAGCCTGGGCGACCGTCAACGAGTACAGCTACGCCGGCCACCTCATCGCCCGCACCACCCCGGACACCGGGACGACCAGGTACGTCCACGACCGGTCGGGGGCCGTGCGCTTCAGCCTCACCGCCGAGGGCACCGGCACCGACGGAGCCGACGACACCATCGCCTACACGAAGTACGACCCCCTCGGCCGTGTCACGGAGGAAGGCTTCTTCACAGGCCGCTGGGACCAGCAGGCGCTGGAGGACCTGGCCGGTACGTCACCCGACTGGCCGGACGCCACCCAGCCCCACACCGTGACCCTCCGCAACTCCTACGACGGTGACGGAGCCGACCCGACGCTTTTCGGGCGGCTCGCACGTACCGAGACCTGGCTGCCCGACGGCAGTCCGGCCACCGTGGAACGCCTCGCCTACGACATCGACGGCAATCTCATCGCCAAGTCCCTGACGGCCTACGGTTTCGACGCCGAGGAGCGGGTCATCTCCTACACCTACGACGCCGCCGGGAACCTGACGGGCATCGGCTACCCGCCGGGAAGCGCCGAACCGCGGATCGTACGAGGTTATGACCGGCTGGGCCGGCTTCACCAGGTGGGCACACCGGAGGACCCCGGTGCGTACGGGCGGTTCTCCTACGGCGCCCGCGGCGAACTGATCAGCTCGGACACACCGCTGGGCGCCGAGCGCGTTCTCCGGCGGACCTCCACGTACACCCCTCCCGGATGGCCGCTCAGTACGCGGCACGAGCTGGACGACGGCAGCCTGCTGCTGGAACAGCACCTCAGCTACACCGAGGACGGCTACCGAGGATCCGGGTACTTCGACGGCAAGGCGGCCGGCGTCAGGACCACCGACGCGGCGCAGGACCAGACCTGGCGCTACCGGTACGACGGTCTGTCACAGATCACCGACGCCGAGAACGCGGAGTGCCCGGAGGCCGGCCTCGAGCACGTCACCTACGGTCCCAACGGCAATGTCACCGCGCTGACCCGCGGGCAGCGCGAGGAGACCTACGCCTACCGCCCCGCCAGCGACCGCCTCGACGCCGTCACCAGCGGTGGGCAACGCCTGGACGGCTACGCGTACCACCGGGGCGGTGCCGTCACCGGCGCCGAACGCCTGGGGATTGACCGGATCGCCTACCACCCGGTCACCGGACTCCCGCAGCGCCTGGAGCTGGCCGCCCGCCCGCCGGAGCGCACCGGGAACCAGCGGGTGGAGCTGGTCCACGACAGCGACCGGCAGCGCGCCGTGAAGCTCCACGAAGACGCGGCGGGTACGGCGCTCACCGCCCGTCTCTACGTACGGGGCAGCGACGCCGCCTCGCTGTTCGAGGCGGTCCGCACCCCGTCCGGGACGACGGCCCAGCAGTACGTGTACGGACCCGAAGGTCTCACCGCCCTGCTCAGCGGCGCCAAGCGCTACACCGTGGTGCGCGACCACCTCGGTTCACCACGGCAGGTCGTCGACGAGACCGGTGCCGTCGTGGCCGCCTACGACTACACACCGTTCGGAGCGACCATCACCCGGCCGGGCAGCGCTCAGCCCGATGTCCTCGTCTACCGCTACACCGGCCAGGAGTGGGACCCCGAGACCGGTCTCTACAACTACCGGGCCCGGCTCTACGACCCGGTCCTGGGCCGCTACTACGCCGCCGATCCCGCCGCCCGTGGCAGTTCGCCCTACGTCTACGTCGAGAACAACCCGGTGAACCTGATCGATCCCGACGGGGAGGAACCGCTCACCGCGTTCCTGATCATCGTCATCGCCGGCGCGGTCATCGGCGCGGTCGCGGGCGCGGTCACCTACGCCACGACCCACCAGGGCAACTTCAACGCGGGCGCGTTCTTCGCCTACGCCGCCGTCGGCACCGTGGCCGGCGCCGTGGGAGGCGCCATCGGATACGGTGCGGGCCTGCTGGCGACCGAGGTCCTGGCCGCCGCCTCGGTGTCCACCTCGACCTCGATCGGCAGCGGCATCGTCGTGGGGGCCGCGACCGGGGCGGTCGACGGTGCGGTCTCCGGCAGCCTCAACCAGGTGGGCGTGAACCTCATCGAACACCGGCCCATCGGGGAAGGCGTCGGGCTCGCGGCCGGAATGGGGGCCGGAATCGGTGCCGCTGTCGGGGGGCTCGCGGGCGGTGTGACCGGCGCCGCGAACTGGAAGGCCGCGCGGCTGGCGGAATCACGAAGCGGCGACGTGCTCGCCACATCGACCCAGAAGTATTACCAGCACAGCGGTCAAAGTTACTGGTACGACATCCCCGCCGGCGCCCGGCCGACGAAATGGCTGAGCGGCACTAGAAGGGGATTCGCGGCTAACCTCGCAACGGGCCGCGTCGGCGCGAGAAGTGTCCTGACCATCAACGCCCATGGAAACCCGACGAGCACCATTCTGGACTTTATGGACTTCCGTATGAGTGCCAGGAGCATCGCCAACGCCCTCCAAGGGGAGAGAATGGTGGGCATCAACGCGACCATCTGTTACGCCGGGTCCAACGGCGTCGCCAGGACCTGGGCCAACCGCTTGAACGTCCCCGTGCGGGCCGCCAGCGGACGGGTTTGGTCATGGCGCTACCCCGCAACCACACTCGACAGGTTCGGCGGCTTCCGCACGTACTATCCGAGCAAGCTCCTGACCGGGTGGATCGCCCTGTTCGGCTACTGACCGGAAACCTCGCGGAGGGGGCGCGGACCCGCTGCCGGCCCCTCCGCCGAGCCTGGCCCAGGCCCAGCGGACTGCGTGCGCCAGGAGCCCCGGGGCCTCGCTCGGGCAAGCCGGACTCCTGACAGCCGTGTCAACTCTGCGACGTCGCCGCCGGTTCACTTCTCAGCCATCGCCGGTAAGGGCGGGACAACGTGACCGCCTCACGACGGCCCGTCACCGGCGGTCGCGTACGCGGCCCCTCCCATCCGCCTCTGGTGAGCAGGGTGCCCGCCGGCAGGCGACCGGGCCGCGCGGGGACCGCTCCGGGCAACGGAACGCCAGGGGAGCCGCAGAACTGCTCGATCCGCAGGGGAACTCCCAGCGCCTGCGTCGTCAGTTTGCGATGGGCCGCCTCCAGCGTACGGATGCGGGCGGGGAACCCCGCCGGCGCGACCCTCCGGCCGGCTCCGGAACGCCCCGGACCGGTCGTGACCCAGAGCCTGTCGCTCCGGCCATGCCCGTCATGACGTGCGGTCAGCTCCTGGTGCCGGAGGAGCCAGCGGGTGAGGACACGGACACTGACCACATCCAGCGGGTACCACTCGCCGGTGACACGGGCCCGGGGCAGAACCCGGTCGAGGTCGACGTCCGGCAGGCGCATCCCGTGCAGATCGCTCAGCCCGCGACGCGTGCACACGGCGAGGGCGATGACCGCGACCGAGCGTTCCCATACATCGACCCGCATCCGCGCCGGATGGTGTTCCGCCAACAGCCGCAGAGTGCGGTGGGCCTCGAGAGAAGTGAGGCGCTGAACCGTCTCGATCCGCGGCCGCGACAGCCGGAGGGGAGCGCCACAGAAACGCGAGAACGTATTGACTGTGGTGGTGCGGGCCGCCATGGAACTGGGTGCGGCATGCGGGCCCCGTGCGCCGAGGCGGCGACGCGTGGCGCCTCTCCTCGCCGCGTCCATCCAATCCTGGATATTCAGTCGATGAAGGAGATCACCGACGGTCAACTGGTTCTCGGCGCATTGGCGCGAGGCGGCCAGATATGCGATGTATTCCCGGAGATACGTACGGCGCTGATTACGGGTGTTGGCATTGGCGGAATTCTCGAGGAATTTCTCACGGCGGCAAGGGCAGGGCCTCTTGTGTCAATCATGACTGGAGACTAGGCACCGCCGGACAGTGCACCCAAAGATCCGGAAATATGCAGTGTCGAAATAACAGCACATACCACGCAGTGCCGTTCCTGATTCCTTCCCGGAGTGCATCCGATCTTGGTGCCGGAGGCTCCGACTTCCGCCTCTTGCTGTTATCCGTCCGTATCGCGGTACCGTAACCGAATTTTTCACCCGGTACGCTCCAATCGGCCGCCAGTCCCGAGCGGTGTGGAATCTGCCCGGGAGGGGACGCCGTGCCGGGCGTCCCCTCCCGGGCGTGTGCGGTCAGCGCAGGCGCAGGGCCTCGCGGACAGTGGTGAACAGGTCGGTCTGGTCGGTCACGCCGAGGACGCGGTACGCCTGGGGACCCTGGGCGGCGATGCGCACCTGAGTGCCGGTGTGCTCCTGGGACTGGCCCGGGGTGTTGGTGGAGTAGTTGACCTTGAGCTGCTGGCCCTCGTCGGTGACGAGGGTGGCGGACAGCCCGGGCGGGGTGGCCTCCAGCGGCACGATCTGGCTGGTGTGGCCGTGGTCGGCGGTGGTGACCACGAGGGTGTCGGGGTGCTTGGCCGCGTAGTCGCGGGCCACCTTCACCGCACGGTCGAAGGCGGCGGTCTCGCCGATCTGGCCGCACGGGTCGGCCGCGTGGTCCTGCTTGTCGATGGAGGCGCCCTCGATCTGCAGGAAGAAGCCCTTCTTGGAGCGCTTCTGCTTGCCCTCCAGCAGCTGGATCGCCTTGGTGGCGGAGTCGGCCAGGCTCGGGGTGGCCGCCGGGCGGCCGGGGTTGGCGGTCACACAGCGCTGGGGGGCGGTTCCGCCGGTGGCGGCGGCCTTGCCGGTCCATTCGGTGGGCACGTTGCCGGAGGCGAACAGGCCCAGCACGGGCTTGCCGGGCTTGGCGTTCTTCAGGCCGGTGGTGTCGGTGACGACCTGGTAGCCGAGCTTTCGCGCCTGCTCGGTGACGGTCATGCCCTTGAACGCGCCCTCGGTGACCTTCTGGTCGAACCGCGCCTTGCCGCCGCCGAGCAGGACGTCCACCTTGTGGTTCACGGACTGTTCGGCGATCGAGCCGGGGCCGCCCGCGGCGATGGTGTCGGCGGGGCACTTGGCCATGTCGGCCGGGCCCTGGCAGGAGCGGTCGGTGGCGTGGGAGGCGAGCACCGCGGGGGTGGCGTCGGTGAGTTCGGCGGTGGTCACGCTGCCGGTGGCGTACCCGTTCCGCTGCGCCAGCTCCAGGATCGTGGGGACCGCCTTGTCGGTGCCGGGGGTCTTGGAGACGCGTCCGTTGACGGTCTTGTGGCCGGTCGCCCAGCCGGTGCCGCTGGCGGCGGAGTCGGTGACGTAGTCCGGGGTGCCGTCGGCGTGGACCGCATAGGTGGTGTAGGCGCCGGTGAGCGGGAACGTGTCCAGGTTCAGCCGGCCGTCGGCCCCGACGGTGTAGTCACGGGCCAGCCAGCGTCATCTCCGAGTCACCCATGCCGTCGCCGATCAGCAGGACGACGTTCTTCGCCGTCCCGCCCTTGATGGCGCTCCGGGCCTGCCCGGCGCCGTCGACGGCGCCGGCGGAGGTGGTGGCGGCCACGGCGGCAGCGGTGACGACCGTGGCCGCGGCGAGGGTGAGGTGACGACGGGAGGGTCTGTGCATGGGAGCAACTCCTTGGAACGCCCGGAGGACGGGTGTTGATGACGACGGACCCCAAACCATCAGCCGCGGTGAACCGACGGGAAAGCCTTGGCCGCGTCTTCCTTTCCGCCGTGCGGACGGCGCGTGCCCGGGCTCGGCGGGCCCGGGGTACCCGTGCCCCTGAGCCGGGTCGTGCGGGGCGGTGTGAGCTGAAAAGCCCGCCGGTACCCGGCCCACCGCCGGTGTTCCGTCGTGGCGCGTCACGATGTCGCGGGCGATGATGGCCGGCCCGCTCCACCGCCGTCCGGTGCGCGGCCTCGTCGAGGCGGCGGAAGCGTGCGCGGATCCGCACGCGGTCGGCCTCGGGCGCACCCGGGGCCATCATCGGTGACGATGCGCACCGCGTCCCGCCGGACTCAGTCCTCGTGTCCGAAGCGAGACGGACGGCCTGACGGGGCGCCACGGGCCGCCGCCCGGCCCGTGGGTGCCGCTGGACGGCCGGTGGGTGCCGCTGGACGGCCGGTGGGTGCCGGTGGACGGCCGGTGGGTGCCGGTGGACGGCCGGTGGGTGCCGGTGGACGGTCCGGCACGGCTGCTCAGCGGTCGGTGAGCAGCCCGGCGTCGTGTGCGAGTACGGCGGCCTGGACGCGGTTGGCACAGCCGGTGCGGGTGAGGATCCGGCTGATGTGTGCCTTGACCGTGCCGACGCTCAGATACAGCTGGTCGGCGATCTCCGCGTTGGACAGGCCCGTGCCGAGCAGCCGCAGGACATCCCGTTCGGCCGGGGTCAGCTCTTCGGTCCTGCGCAGCGCGGCCTCGGTGTTCCGGCCGGACCGCACATGCCGTTCCAGCAGTTGCCGGGTGATCCGGGGGGCCAGTACCGGTTCGCCCTTCGCGGCCAGTCGCACGGCGCGGATCAGATCGGCGGGCCCGGTGTCCTTGAGGATGAACCCGCTCGCCCCGGCCCGCAGGGCGCGGGTCACCAGCGCTTCCTCGCCGAAGGCCGTCAGCATCACGACGTAAGTGCGGGGCGAAAGGCGGGCGATGTCCTCGGCGGCGGCGATTCCGTCGACGGCCGGCATCTGGATGTCGAGCAGGGCGACATCGATCTCCCGGGCCCGGCAGGCCGCGACGGCCTCCCGGCCGTCGCCGGCCTCGGCGACCACCTCGATGTCCTCGGCGTTCTCCAGGATCAGCCGGATTCCCGCGCGCATCAGCGCCTCGTCGTCGGCGATCAGGACTCGGATCATCACCTCATCTTAGGAGCGCGTCGGCCAGCAGCACGATGAGGAAGACGGCCGTCGGCAGGACCACCAGCAGCGCCAGGCAGCCCGATCCCAGCACGCGCGGCCAGGTCAGGATCTCGTCCGGCAGCGGGGGGCGCGCTCCCCGCCGTCCGATGCCGCCGGGCCGAAGGCGGGCCCCCTCCGGAGGGGTTCCGGCGAAGCCGCCCGGGAGCGCTACGGATTCCGGGGGCCCGTTCCCGTGGTCGGCGTGGTTCCGGTGATCGACGTGGTTCTCGCGGTCGGCGTCGTTCCCGTGATCGGCGTGGTTCCCGTGGTCGCCGTGGTTCCCGTGATCGGCGCGGTTCCCGTGATCGGCGCGGTTCCCGTGATCGGCGCGGTTCCCGTGATCGGCGCGGTTCCCGTGCTTGCCGTGGGCGGGGAACCAGGCCGCCATGCGGAAACCGCCGTCCGGGGCGGCGCCCGCCCGGAACGTACCGCCGAGCAGCAGGATCCGCTCCTGGCAGCCGGCCAGCCCGCTGCGGCTTCCCCCGCCGGGCGGGGTCCCCGCGGGCGGTGCCTGGTTGGTGACGGACACCTCGATCCCGCCGTCCGCGCCCCTGACCACCACCCAGGTGGGCGCGCCGGGCGCGTGTTTCAGCACGTTCGTCAGCCCCTCGCGGACCACCCGGTGGATCGCCTGACGGGTACGGAGCCCTACCTCGGCCGTCTCGGGCACGGACCAGTCCAGCTCGACGGTGGCGCCCGTCTGCCGGGACTCCCGCACCAGAGCGGTGATGTCCTCGCGCGTTCCCCGTTCGTCCCCGGCCCTGTCCATCGGGTCCGTCAGGTCCTCGCGCCGCAGCACACCGAGGACTTCGCGGAGTTCCTCCATGGCCGTACCGGCGGTCGTGCGCAGCAGCTCGGCCCGGTCGGCGAGGGCGGGTGCCTGTCGCGCGGCAGCGAGTTCGAGCGCCCCGGCGTGCACCGAGATCAGGCTCAGCCGGTGCCCCAGGAGATCGTGCATCTCTCCCGCGATCCGGGTCCGTTCCTCCATCCGGGCGGCCACGGCGGTCAGCGTGCGGGCCTGTTCCAGATAGGCGTTGCGTTCCCGCAACAGGCTGATCAGGGGCCGACGCCGCCCCAGCAGGGTCCCGGCCAGGGTGGGCAGCCCGATGAGCAGCACCGCCGAGACCGCGTTCCCGGCCAGTTCCGACCGCAGCCCTTCGGGCCGGACCAGGGCCACGGCGCCGGTCAGCACGCCGACGGCGGCGCAGCCCGCCCCCGCGACCCGCCAGGCACGCCGCGGCGGTGCGATACGGCGGGTGGCGGACAGCACGACCAGCGGCGCCACCGCCAGCGTCCACACGTTGTGGCCCATGACCAGGGGACAGGCCCCCAGGACCGCGGCGACCGGCCGGACGCGCCGGGCGGGGACGAGCAACGCCGCCCACAACGCCTCCAGGACCGCCCACACCGGCCGTTCCGGCGGCGCCAGCAGCAGCGGCAGCAGGCCGAAGACCCCCGCCAGGGCGCAGACCAGGGTCTCCACGACGACCGTACGCCGCCCGGCGGCCCGTACCGCGCACCGGACCTCGGCCACCTCACGGCGCACCCACCGGGGCACACCGGTCCGCGTGTGCCACGGCCGGAGAAACGGGCGCGACCGCTGTGTGCCGTCCGGCACCTGCCTCATGAACACTCCTGCCCCGCCACCGTGGATCTCCCGTGGGGAACGGTAGCCGCGGCGGTCACCGCGCCGCGCGCCCCGGGGGTCACGCGCCCAGCCGCGGGCCCAGCTCCGCCCGCAACGCGGCCACGTCCACCCGGTCGGCGGCCAGCAGCCGTACGGCCGCGGGACCGGACCCGGCGTCCGCGTCCGTCCGCGCCTCGTCGAGCAGCGCGGACAGCAGGTGGACCGTACCGGTCGTGGGCGAACGGTGTTCGGCGGCGGATCGCCGCGCCACCGCCATGGCCCGGTCCGAGGCGGCCGACGGCCGCACCGTGCCCCCGTCGGGAAGAGCGGCGGCCGGGCTCACCGAGGCCGCGGAGACCAGGGAAACCTGCCGTACGCCGTGCCGGCGCAGCAGGGCCGCGGCGGCGTTGGCGTCGGCCAGAGGCGCCGGAAGTGAGCGCCCGGCGACGGACAGTGCCCGGTCCAGAGCCAGGATCCCCAGCAGAAGGTCCACCGGCTCCGCCGCGGCACGCCCGCACCGTACGGCCTGCCGCGTGGCCTCCACCGACACCGCGAACAGCACCGGTGAGCCGTTGACGGAGCTGCCGGAGGTCCACGACGTCAGCGCGCGGGTCAGGGGGTTACCGCTCTTCCCCAGCGTGCCGGCCCGGCGGAGCAGGGTGACGCCGCGGGATTCCGGTCCCCGCTGCCGCCCCGCGGCGCCGGCGTCCAGGCGGTCGAGAGCGGCCGCCGCGGCTGCCGGATCCAGCTGCCGCAGCAGCAGGGCTTCCCGTGCCCTGCTGTCCGGCAGTTCCAGCAGGGCACGGGCCACATGGCGGCAGCGCACCGAGATCGTCCCCTCGGCGCGGGCCGAACCGAGCGCGCGCAGCAGGCACGCGCGCAGCGCCCCGGTCATCCCGGGCAGCGCCCGACCGCCCTCCCGGGCCGATCCGCGCGTTCCGAGACCGAAGCGCCACCGGGCCTCGCGCCAGGCGGCCTCGACCTCCCGCGCATCCGCCGCCTTCTCCTCGACCTCCCGGTCAGCCGCCTCACCGGCCCGGTTGGCCGCCTCACCGGCGCCGGCCGGGCCCGGCTCACCGGGCGTCTCGTCGTCGCTCGCCCAGCCCCGGCCCGCCATGCCGGCGATCATGCCGCTGAGGGCACCGGCTTTCCGCATTCCCGGGGCGATCGCCTCACCGGCGTCCGTCTCCCCCAGCACCAGCTCTCCGAGCAGGGTGTCCGTCCCCACGACCGGCAGTTCCCGCCTGACCGCGCGGCGCAGCGTGTCCACCAGCAGGTCCATGACATCCTGCTCGAACTCCGTGGTCCCTCCGGCCACGGCCGTGCCGTCGGCGTGTACTCCGGTCGTCGCTCGCCGGTCCATCGAACGTTCTCCTTACAGTGCGGTGGCCTGGCCGGTACGGCGCCAGGGCCCTGTCGTCACAGGGGCGCCCCGCTCCGGACGCCTGGCACGGCGCCTCGCCGCTTCGTCCATGTACGTCCATGTACGTCCATGTACGTCCATGTACGAGTCGCGACGCTCCCCCGGCTACCGCTGGGAGGTGCCCTCCGCACCGGACGCAGCTCGCGGCCGGACGCCCCCGGTGACGACAGACCCTAGGCGCGCCCGTCACCCCACCGCGTCGGCCGACCGGCCACACCGCCCGTCCGATCGGCACACCGGCCCCGGTGGTGTCGTCCCGCACCTCGCGCCGCCGGGGGCCGGTCCGGGTGCGCCCGTGTCGCCCCGGTACCGCCAGGCGCTGGTCCTACCGCGCCGGGTCGGCCCGGACCGGGCGCCGTGGTGCGGCGGGGAGCCGGGCCCGGAAGACGGTGGCGCCCGGCCCGCTGGTCAGCGTGATGGTGCCGCCGTGGGCCGCGACCACGGCCCGGACGATCGCCAGGCCCAGCCCGGTGCCGCCCGCCGCCCGGGACCGGCCGGGGTCCGCGCGTGCGAACCGCTCGAACACCTCGTCCTGGAGCCCGTCGGGCACCCCCGGGCCGTCGTCGGCCACCGTCAGCTCCGCCCAGCCCGCACCGGCCGTGGCGAGCCGTACGGTGACCTTGGTGCCGGGCGGGGTGTGGGTACGGGCGTTGGCCAGCAGGTTGCCCACCACCTGCTGGAGACGGTGCTCGTCGCCGACCACCGTCACCGGCTCCTCGGCCAGCTCCAGCGTCCAGCGGTGGCCCGGCCCGGCGGCCCGTGCGTCGCTCGTCGCGTCCAGCACCAGCCGGGTCAGATCGACCGGCCGGCGGGCCAGCGGCCGTCCCGCGTCGAGCCGGGCGAGCAGCAGCAGATCGTCCACCATCGTGGACATCCGCTCCGACTCGGCCTGGATCCGCTCCAGCGCGTGCCGCACCTCGTGCGGCACCGGGCCCGGATGGCGCAGCGCCAGCTCGGCGTGGCCGCGGACGGAGGCCACCGGCGTCCGCAGCTCGTGGCTGGCGTCGGCGGCGAAGTGCCGCAGCCGCTCCTCGCTCGCCTGGCGACGGGCCAGCGCGTCCCCGACGTGGCCGAGCATGCGGTTGAGCGCGGTGCCCACCTGGCCCACCTCGGTGCGCGGGTCGGTGTCCGGCACCGGCGGCGGCATGGCCACCTCACCGCTGGCCAGCGGCAGCTCGGCCACCCCGGCGGCGGTCGTGGTCACCCGCCGCAGCGGCCGCAGCGACAGCCGTACCCACAGGGCCCCGGCCACCCCGGTGACCAGCAGCACACTGCCGAAGACCACGGTCTCCACGAGCTCCAGCCGGTGCACGGTCTCCTCCACCGGACGCAGCGGCAGCCCGGTGACCAGCACATCGCCGTCGTCCCCCCGGACGGCGGCCACCCGGTAGCCGCCGAGCGCGGACAGGTGCACGCTGTGGCCGCCGCCGTCCACCGGCACCCCCGCCAGGACCCGCCGGTCGGCGCCGGTCAGCGGTACGGCGGCGTCCGTCTGGTCGCGCACCACCGCGGCGTCGGTCGTCGTACCGCCCAGCAGCCGGGCGCCGAAGGTGCCGTCCGACTGGCCACGGGTGTCGGGCCGGTTGTCGGCGTCCGGCCGCCGCTCACCGTGTTCCAGGCTGGCCGTGAACCGGCCGCCGGTCGCCGTCAGCTGCTGGTCCAGCCGGCGCACCAGGAACCCCTCCAGCGCGAACACCGTGGTCAGCCCCACGGCCAGGCTCGCCGCCGCCAGCAGCACCACCAGCCCGGCGGTCAGCCGGGCCCGCAGCGTACGGGGCAGCCACCCGGGCGGCCGGAGCCTCACGAGGACTTCGCCTTCAGCACGTAGCCGACCCCGCGCACCGTGTGGATCAGGGGCGCCCGACCCGCGTCGATCTTCTTGCGCAGATAGCTGATGTACAGCTCGACCACATGGGCCTGGCCGCCGAAGTCGTAGCTCCACACCCGGTCCAGGATCTGCGCCTTGGACAGCACCCGCCGGGGGTTGCGCATCAGGAACCGCAGCAGTTCGAACTCGGTGCGGGACAGCTCCACGACCACTCCCCCGCGGGTCACCTCCCGCGCCTGCTCGTCCATCACCAGGTCCTCGACCACCAGCCGGTCGTCGCCCGGCTCCCGCGCCATCCCGGCCCGGCGCAGCAGCCCGCGCAGCCGGGCCAGCACCTCCTCCAGGCTGAACGGCTTGGTCACGTAGTCGTCGCCGCCCGCCGTGATCCCCGCGATCCGGTCCTCCACCGCGTCGCGTGCGGTCAGGAACAGCACGCACACATCCGGCAGCTCCGAGCGCACCGCGCGCAGCACCGTGATCCCGTCGGTGTCCGGCAGCATCCAGTCGAGCACCACCGCGTCCGGGCGGAACGTCCGCGCGGTGTCCAGCGCCGCCGCGCCGTCGGCGGCGGTGCGGACCTCCCAGCCCTCGTAGCGCAGGGCCCCCGACAGCACCTCGGTCAGATCGGGCTCGTCGTCGACGACGAGGACACGGACCCGGGCGCCATCGGGGCGCAGCAGAAAACGGCCGGTGGTGTGCGTATCCATGATGAGTCCAGCATCCCTCGCGGCGCGCCGTGGCCCGGCCCGCCCTTCGCTCTGAGTTTCCTCTGAATCGCGGGCGCACCGCCCCGTTCACAGGGTCCTCAGAGCTTCGCCGGTGACGCTGGCCGGGCACGTCACCGAGAGGACCCCCATGACCAGTACGACGCCGTCGGCCCCGGCCCTGACCCGCCCGTCCCGGTCGGCACCACGCCCGCCCAGCCCCGTCCCGGTCCTCGCCCACCTGGTGATCTGGGGCGGGGCCGCCGCCGTCCTGGCACTGTGGTGGAGCGACACCCGGTCCGTCGTCGGCGTCGCCGGCTGGCTGACCGGAGCCGGACGGATCACCGGGCTGCTCGCCGGTTACACCTGCGCGGTGCTGCTGGTGCTCATGGCCCGGACGCCGCTCCTGGACCGCGCCATCGGCACCGACCGGCTGGCCCGCTGGCACGCCATGGGGGGCCGCTACACGATCTCGCTGGCCTGTGCCCATGTGCTGCTGATCATCTGGGGGTACTCGCTGGAATCGCGCACCGGTGTGGTGAACCAGACCACCACCCTGGTCCTCCACTACCCGGACCTGCTCAAGGGGACGGTCGGCTTCCTGCTGTTCCTCGTCACCGCGATCGTGTCCGCACGCGCGGTGCGGCGCCGCGTCTCCTACGAGACCTGGCACTTCCTGCACTTCGCGACCTATCTGGCGGTCTTCCTGGTCTTCGGGCACCAGCTCTCCGACGGGGCCGACTTCACCGGCAACCGGTCCGCGCAGCTGGCCTGGTACGCCCTCTACATCGGGGCGGCGGCGCTGCTGGCCTGGTACCGGTTCGCCGTCCCGGTGCGCCGGGCGCTGCGCCACCGGCTGTACGTCACCGAGGTCCGGCCCGAGGCCCCGGGCGTGGTGTCGGTGTATCTCTCGGGCAGCAGGCTGGAGGAGCTGCGCGCGGAGCCCGGCCAGTTCTTCCGCTGGCGGTTCCTGACCCGCGGTCTGTGGTGGGCCGCCAACCCCTACTCCCTGTCGGCCGCGCCGCACCCGGCGTACCTGCGGATCACCGTCAAGGCGTCCGGGGGCCACAGCGCGGCCCTCGCCCGCCTGGAGCCCGGCACCCGGGTGCTCGCGGAGGGCCCGTACGGGGCCTTCACCGCGCGCCGCCGCCGCGCCCGCAAGACCCTGCTGCTGGGCGGCGGTGTCGGGATCACCCCGCTGCGGACCCTCTTCGAGACGCTGCCCGGCGAGGTGACGCTGGTCTACCGGGCCCGGCGTCCGGAGGACCTGGCGCTGCGCGCCGAGCTGGACGGCGTGGCCGCCGCCCGTGGGGCGACCGTCCACTACGTCGTCGACGAGCCCGCCGCGTACTCCTCGCCGCTGACCGCCGAGGCGCTCCGCGGTCTGGTGCCCGACCTGGCCGAACGCGACGTCTACCTGTGCGGCCCGCCGGGCATGACGCAGGCCGCGCTGCGCGCCCTGCACGACGCGGGGGTACCGCGCCGCCGCGTCCACCACGAGTCGTTCGCGCTGTGAGCCCGATCCGCGCCGTACCCGACTCGATCCGCGCTGTACCCGAAAGGAGATCCGCCGTGCGCAAGGCCGCCGTCACCACCGTCTCGACCGTGGCGGGCATCGTCCTGCTGCTCTCGTTCAAACCGCACCGGGACCCGGCCCCGGCCCAGGCGGCCCCGCCACCGTCCGCCGCGGCACCGCGAGCGTCGTCGTCCCCTGCGCCGAGCGGGTCCGAGTCCCCGGGCGGCGGCCGCTCCGGCACCTACACCGGCGGCGTGAGCGACACCGCGTACGGGCCGGTCCAGGTGTCCGTCACGCTCTCGCACGGCAGGATCACCGCCGTCAAAGCGCTCCGGACACCGTCCGACCGCCCCCGCTCCCGGGAGATCGCCTCCTACGCCGTACCGCGGCTGACCCAGGAGGCACTGAGCGCCCAGAGCGCCCGGATCGACGCGGTCTCCGGCGCCACCTACACCAGCGAGGGGTACACGCGGTCCCTGCAGAGCGCACTGGACCAGGCCGGTGTCTGACGTGTCTGAGGTGGCTGGCGTGTCTGACGCATCTGAGGTGGCTGGCGCGGCTGAGGTAGCTGGCGTGGCTGAGGTGGCTGACATGGCTGAGGTGGCTGGCGTGGCTGACGTGGCTGCATCGTCTGACGTGTCCGCCGCCGCGTGCGGCCTGCGCCACGTCGAGCACGCCATGGGCACGGTGTTCTCGATCGACCTCCGCGACCCCGTCACCCCGGCCGTCCACCGGGCCCTGAAGGACGCCGTGGCCTGGTTGCACCACGTGGACGAGGTCTTCTCGACCTACCGCCCGGACAGCGCGATCAGCCGCCTGGGCCGCGGCGAGCCGGTCCCGGAGCGGTACGGGGCGGAGGTGGCCGAGGTGTTCGCGCTGTGCGAGGAGGCGGCGCACACCACCGGCGGCTGGTTCAGCCACACCCCCGGCGGCCGGCTCGACCCCTCCGGGATGGTCAAGGGCTGGGCAGTCGAACGGGTCTCCCGGCTGCTGTACGCGGCGGGCGCGCACAACACCTGCGTCAACGGCGGCGGCGACATCCAGCTGCGCGGCGAGGCCGCCCCCGGCACGCCCTGGCGGATCGGCATCGCCCACCCGGCACGCCCCGGGGAGCTGGCCGCCGTGGTCACCGGGCGCGATCTGGCCGTCGCCACCTCGGGGACGGCCGAGCGCGGCGCGCATGTGCTGGACCCGCACACCGGGCGGCCCGCCACCGGGCTGCTCTCGCTCACCCTGACCGGCCGCCACCTCACCCGGACCGACGCCTACGCCACGGCCGCGTTCGCCATGGGCGCCGGGGCCCGCGCCTGGGCCGAGGCGCTGGACGGCCACGAGGCGCTGGGAGTCACCCCATCGGGCGAGATCTGGCGCACCCCGGGCTTCCCCATGGCGTGACGGGACACCCGGCGCCGGGGGGTGGGTGTGACGGGCGGCCCGGCCCGGGGGGTGTGACGGGCAGCCCAGCCCGGGGGGTGTGACAGGCAGCCCGGCCCGGGGGCGGTGTGACAGGCAGCCCGGCCCGGGGGCGGTGTGACAGGCAGCCCGGTCCGTCCGACGGGACACTCAACCCCGCAGGACCGGGCGTAACAGGCGGCCCGGCCAGGACCGGGCCGTGACGAACCGCCCAGCCCCGGAGCAGGACCGGCGTGGCGGCGGCGTCCCACCGGAGCCGTCCCGTGCGGCATCATCCGGCGCACCGCGCACCAGGGCGGGGCGCACCGTGCGCCAGAGCGGGGCGTCCGGGCCGCGCGGCCGCCACGCCGCCCCACCTCGCGGCGCGGAGGTGAGGTGGCGCGCGCAGGCGCCCGGCGTCCGGCGCCGTTCCCGCCCCACCGGCGGG
>NZ_BBOX01000315.1 GCF_001553455.1 Streptomyces hygroscopicus subsp. hygroscopicus | reverse complement strand
GTGGGGAGGACGACAGCGACCGGGCAGGCTATTCGTGGGGGACGACGGCGACCGGGCAGGCCGCGTGGTGCACGGCCGCCTGCACCACGGGGCCGAGGCGGGGGCCGAGGGCGGGCGGGCGCTTGCGCCGTCCGACCATCAGCAGACCGCTGCCGGCCGCGGCCCGGACGACGGCCTGGGCCGGGCTCTCCAGCCGTACCTCGTCGATGACCCGCACCCGGGGAAACCTCTCCCGCCACGGCCGCAGGACCTCGTCCAGCTCCCGTCGCGCCCGCTCCGCGAGGTCCTGGGATCCGCCGGATTCCGCGCCCCGGGCCGGGTACGTCCGGTCGGGTTTCCTGCCGTGGACGGCGCGCAGCGGCACGTCCCGGGTGAAGGCGGTGACGTAGGCGAATTCCAGGAGGTTGTCCTGGGGGCCGTGCAGGCTCAGGGCCACGGTCACCGGCCGCCGGTGTTCCTCCGCCTCCTGCCCCGCGCGCACCAGGACCACCGGCCGTTCCGCCTGGGCGACGGCGCGCAGCGCGACGTCGCCCAGGAAGAAGCTCGCCACCCGGTCCAGCCCCCGCGATCCGAGCACCAGCACCCGGGACCGCGCCGCCGCGTCGAGCAGGGCCGTCTCGGCCTCGTCGGCGACCAGGTCCTCGGTGATGGTCAGTCCCGGGTGGAGAGGGGCCAGCTCGGTGCGGGCGTCGTGGACGATCCGCTTCGCCCAGTAGTTCTGGTCGTCCGCCGCCGGGCTGTCGGGTGTGGGCGGGGACAGCAGGATCCAGGCGTGTGTCAGACGCAGCCCCAGTTCGCGCCGCTCCGCCTCGTCGGCGGCCCAGTGAGCGGCGGCCAGGCTCTCGGCCGAGCCGTCGAGACCCACGGTGACCACTTGTTCCACGGCCGTACCTCCTGACGGGTGTCACGCGCTGACGGGTGTCAGGCGGCCACGGCGGTGCCGCCGGTGTCATCGGTGCCGTAGGCGAGGTGCTCGGTGACCGAGACCACCCCGTCCACCCCCCGGCACAGCCGCACGAGGACCGGGACCAGGCTCCTGACCTCGACCGATCCCTCCAGCGTCACCTCGCCGCCGCGCACCTGGACCGTGACGGCCGAGGGAGCCAGCCGCAGGGTCCTGCGCAGCAGGTCCCCTTCGATCTCGTCGCGGATCGAGTCGTCGTGGCGCAGGAAGACCCGCAGCAGGTCGCCACGGCTGACGATGCCGAGCAGCCGGTCGGTCTCGTCCACCACGGGAAGCCGCTTGACGCCCCGGTCCGCCATCACGCGGGCCGCCTCGACGACCGTCCATTCCGGACGTGCGCACACCGCGGGCGCCGACATCAGCTCCTGCGCGCTCGCCCCCTCCGCCTTCGCGCGTTCCCACGCCTCCAGGTGCGGGACCGGCAGCAGACCGGACGGGTCGGCCTGGCCGGAGGACTTGCGCAGCAGATCGGCCTCGGACACCACGCCGACCGGGTGTCCGGAACCGTCCACGACCGGTACGGCGGTGACGTCGTGCTCCGTGAGGAGCCCCGCGAGTTCCTTGAACGGCATGTCGCGCGGGGCCCGGACCACGGGGCGGGTCATGAGTTCTCCGACCGTTCTGTGGTGCATGTCCCGGCTCCTCTCGAAACGCGCGGTGGCCGGTGTCCGCTACCGAGCCTGCCAGCCCCGCCCCGCCACCGGATGAGCCTGATGGCTCCGGCTCCCGGCCACTCGGCCCACAACGGGGCCGTCCGGCCCCTCGTCCGAGGGCTTTCCGTCCCCAGGACACCGCCCGCCGGCGGTGGAACAGTGGGAAGCGGACCGAGAGGCGGGATGTCGATGCATGCTCAAGTCGGCGACCAGCTGATTGTCGAAAGCCCCACCACGGATGCCACGAAACGCGATGGTGAGATCGTCGGGCTCCACCATGACGACGGGACACCTCCCTACGACGTGCGGTGGTCGGACACCGGTCAGGTCACCCTTGTGTTCCCCGGTCCGGACGCACACATTCACCCCCTCGCCCACGGACCGGAAGGGGACCGGGAGGCGGCCGGGCAGCGTGGACCGGCGGCCACCCACCGCAGCGGCCGGCCGCTCTCCGAAGCGGTGGTCACGGCCCTGGTGCGGGACGCCACGGCCGCGCCCTCGATGCACAACGCCCAGCCCTGGCGGTTCCGGTACGTCCGGCACACCCGCGCCTTCCAGCTCCGGGCCGATCTCCGGGGCGCCCTGCCGCACAGCGACCCCGAACTCAGGGCCCTGCACATCGGCTGTGGCGCCGCCCTGATGAACCTGCGGGTCGCGGTGGCCCACGAGGGCTGGGAGGCGGCGACCCGGCTGCTGCCCGACCCCGGCGACCCGATGCTGCTGGCGTCGGTGACGCTGACCGGCCCGCTCGGCGAGGAGACCGATCCGGCCGATCTGTACCCGGCGGTGAGCGCCCGGCACACCAGCCGCCACCCCTTCGCCGAGACGGCGATCCCCGAGGCGGTCCGGGCCGCTCTCGTCGACGCCGCGGGCAGGGAGCGGGTGTCGCTGTCCTTCCCCTCCGGGTGGCACCTCCAGTCCGTCCTGGATCTCGCGCTGGAGGCCGAGGCGCGGAACCTCACCGACGCCGGAGCCGCCGCGGACCTGGCCCGTTTCACCCGCGGCGCGGGCGATGCGCGGCCGGCCACCGAAGGGGTCCCGGAGTACGCCTTCGGGCCCCTCCGCCACCTCGGCAAGGCGCCCATGCGGGACTTCGCCGGCGGGAGGGCGGTGCCCGGCCGCCCGACCGCGGATTTCGAAGCCCATCCCCAGCTGGCGCTGCTGAGCACCTCGCGCGACCGGCCCGAGGAATGGCTGCGCACCGGCCAGGCGATGGAGAGGGTGCTGCTGCGCGCCACCCTGGCGGGGCTCGCCACCTCGTTCGTCACCCAGGCCCTCGAATGGCGCGATCTGCACTGGCCGCTGCGCGACCCGGCGTCGGGCATGGCCTATGTGCAGATGGTGCTGCGTCTGGGGTACGGCCCCGCGGGTGCGCCGACCCCCAGACGGCCGGTCCACGACGTGCTGGACATCGAGCCGTAACCCGGACCCGGCCGTACGTGCCGTAACCCGGGCCCGGCCGTACGTGCCGTAACCCGGGCCCGGCCGTACGTGCCGGGGCCCAGCCGCACGCGGGTGCGACCGGTACGCGCCCGCGTCCCGGCGGTGGCGCGCGGCCATCTCCCGCCGTCGCACGGCGACTTGACACGGAGTCCACACCTGGGGAAGCCTTCCCGAAGCGATATGACATTCATATTCATCTGGAGGTGACGCGCGGACATGCGTACCGCGTTCGTCGGCAAGGGCGGCAGTGGCAAGACCACCCTCTCCGCCCTCTTCGCCCAGCACCTGGCCCGCTCGCACGCCCCCGTGGTGGCGATCGACGCCGACATCAACCAGCATCTGGGCGTCGCCCTGGGGCTGGACGGGAACGCGCTGCGCGACATCGTCCCGCTCGCCGACCGCCTCGCCGGGATCAAGGAGTACCTGCGCGGCGACAACCCGCGCATCACCTCCCTGGACGCCATGGTCAAGACCACCCCTCCGGGGCGCGGCTCCCGTCTGCTGCGGCTGCTCGGCCCCGATCCGGTGCACGCCCGGCACGTCCGGGACGCCGGCGGAGTGCGGCTGATGACCACCGGGGCGTTCACCGAGGAGGACCTCGGCGTGGCCTGCTACCACTCCAAGCTCGGGGCCGTGGAGCTGTATCTGAACCATCTGGTGGACGGCCCGGGGGAGTACGTCGTGGTCGACATGACCGCGGGCGCCGACTCCTTCGCCTCCGGGCTGTTCACCCGGTTCGACATGACCTTCCTGGTCGCCGAGCCCACCCTCAAGGGCGTGTCCGTCTACCACCAGTACAAGGAGCACGCCGCCGAGTTCGGGGTGCCCCTCGCCGTGGTCGGCAACAAGGTGACCAGCGAGGACGACCGGCTCTTCCTCAAGGAGCAGATCGGCGACGACCTGCTGGTCTGCCTCGGCCACTCGGACTGGGTCCGCGCCCGGGAACAGGGCCGTCCCACCGGGGAGCTGGAGCCCGAGCACAGCCTGGCCCTGGAGCAGCTGCGGGCCGCCGTGGACGCCCGGCCCAAGGACTGGGACGCCTTCCAGCAGCAGGCCGTCACCTTCCACCTGCGCAACGCCCGCGCCTGGGCCGACCGCGCCACCGGCCAGGATCTCAGCGCCCAGGTCGACCCCGAATTCCGCCACGGACCGGCCGCGCTCGCCACCGCCGCCGCGTCGCACTGACCCCGTCCGCCGTCCTCCGCGACCCGACCGATTGGGACCCTTTCGCATGTCACTGAACGTCGCCCCCGAACTCCTGGCCCAGGCCGAGCGGGGCGAGGTCTCCGAGCGGGACTTCGTCGCCACCGTTCGCGACTCACTGCCGTACGCCTACGACCTCATCGCCCGTCTGGCGGACGAACTCGGCACCGCTGACGCCGAGTTCACCGACAACCAGACGCCGCCCCCGTCCGAGGCCGAGCGGGGGCAGCTGCTGCGCGCCCTCGCCAGCGACGCCATCCGCGGCAGCCTGGAACGCCACTTCGGGATCACCCTCGCCTTCATGAACTGCCACCGGGTGGCCGCGTTCCGTCCCGGGGCCGAAACCGGTCCGGCCTACGCCGAGTTCGTCTCCACGCGGTCCCAGATCCTGAACCAGTCGCCCGAGCTCCGCGACTGCTGACCGCGGTCGCCCCCGCAGCCCCGCGTGGCCCCGGACCACTCCGGTC
>NZ_BBOX01000314.1 GCF_001553455.1 Streptomyces hygroscopicus subsp. hygroscopicus | reverse complement strand
GACCACTCCGGTCCGGGGCCACGCCGTGCGGTCACCGTGCGGCCACCGTGCGCCCCGCGCCGTGCAGCCCGCGCCGCGCGCTCACCGTGCGGCCCGGGGCCGGGGCGGACGGCGCTCATCCGGCCCGGCGGTACCGGGTGCGCCACAGCCACCTGATGTCGCGGGCGAAGGACCAGCTGAGCAGGGCCAGGGCCAGCAGCGCGGCGCCGAAGGCCGGCGTCCGGGGAAGCACACCGGCGCCGATGACGAGCAGCAGCACGCCCTGGAGCGCGGCCACCGTCTTGCGGGCCGTGCTCGGGGGCAGTTGGCCGTTGAGCCAGGGCAGCACCCGGGCCGCGGCGACGAAGACGTAGCGCATGGCGCCGATCATCAGCACCCAGGGGCCGAGCGAGGTGGCCACATAGACGCTGAGCACCAGGATGAGGACGGCGTCGACCTCCATGTCGAACCGCGCGCCCAGGGAGGACGAGGTGCCGGTGCGGCGGGCCACCTGGCCGTCGACCGCGTCGAGGATCAGCGCCACCGCGGTGAGGGCCACCAGGACGGTGACCGGCGGCGGGGACGCGAAGGAGTCGGCGACCAGCGCGGTCACCCCGCCGACGAGCGTCGCCCGCGCCAGGGTGACGCGGTTGGCCGCGCCGAAGGAGGCGAGCCAGGACCGTGCCAGGGCGCGGGTGAGCACCGCCCAGGTGGCGACCGCGAAGGCCAGGCCGGCCAGCCAGCCCGCGGGCCCCAGGTCGATCGCCAGGCCGAGCGATGCGAGCAGCACCAGCTGCGCGCCCGCGCCCGCGGCTGTCTCGGTCCGCAACGGCCGCGTGTTGTAGGGATGGTTCAGGGCCACCGTGCACCCTCCGGGCTGTGTGGCTTCCAGATGGGGTGCCGCGTACCGTGTTCGCGGCTTCATGGTGATCGGTACGTGGGCCGCCGCCCGATTGTTCAGTCCGTCAGGAGAACGCCGTATGACGCGCACCGCCCGTGCCTTCTGGCTTCGCTCCCCCGGCCACGGCGAGATACGGGAGGTGGCCCTGCCCGGACCCGGGCCCGGGGAGGTGGTGGTGCGCACGCTGTACTCCGGGGTGAGCCGCGGTACGGAGACCCTGGTCTTCCGCGGTGGCGTACCGGAGAGCCAGCACACCGCGATGCGCGCGCCGTTCCAGGACGGCGCGTTCCCCGGGCCGGTCAAGTACGGCTACCTCAACGTGGGTCTGGTCGAGGAGGGGCCGCGGTCGCTGCTGGGGCGCACCGTCTTCTGTCTGTACCCGCACCAGACCCGGTACGTGGTGCCGGCGAGCGCGGTGACCCCGGTGCCGGAGGGCGTGCCCGCCCCGCGCGCCGTGCTGGCGGGGACGGTGGAGACCGCGGTGAACGCCGCGTGGGACGCCGCGCCCCTGCTGGGCGACCGGATCACGGTGGTGGGGGCGGGGATGGTGGGTGCCTCCGTCGCGGCGGTGCTGGCCCGGTTCCCCGCCGTACGGGTGCAGCTGGTCGACGCCCGGCCGGAGCGCGCGGAGGTCGCACGGGCGCTCGGGGTGGGCTTCGCGCTCCCCGAGGGGGCGGCAGGCGACCGCGACCTGGTCGTGCACGCCAGCGCCACCGAACAGGGGCTCGCGCGCTCGCTGGAACTCCTCGCCCCGGAGGGCACCGTGCTGGAGCTGAGCTGGTACGGCGACCGGCGGGTCAGCCTGCCGCTCGGGGAGGCGTTCCACTCCCGCCGGCTGGTGGTGCGCAGCAGCCAGGTGGGGACGGTGTCACCGGCCCGGGGCGCCCGCCGGGGTTATGCCGACCGGATGGCGCTGGCGCTCGAACTGCTCGCCGATCCGGCCTTCGACGCCCTCGTCACCGGCGAATGCGGATTCGAGGAGCTTCCCCGGGTGCTGCCGGGGCTGGCCTCCGGGGAGCTGCCGGGGCTGTGCCACCGGGTCCGGTACGCCGATGGATCCGCCGTGCCGCCGGGCTGAACACGGGGAACGCGACGGCCGTACTGGAGGGCGTGCCCCGGCCGGGGGCCCGACACGCCGTATCGGGAGGGTCATCCGTTGTTCAGCATCACGGTCCGCGATCACATCATGGTCGCTCACAGTTTCCGCGGCGAGGTCTTCGGACCCGCGCAGCGGTTGCACGGGGCGACGTTCCTGGTGGACGCCGCCTTCCGGCGTGCCGAGCTGGACGGCGACAACATCGTCGTCGACATCGGTCTGGCCACCCGTGCGCTGGGGGAGGTGTGCGGCGCGCTCAGCTATCGCAATCTGGACGACGAACCCGATTTCCGGGGCGTCAACACCTCCACCGAGTTCCTCGCCAAGGTGATCGCCGACCGGCTCGCCGAGCGGGTGCGGTCCGGGGCGCTGGGCGAGGGCGCCCGCGGGCTGTCCGGGCTCACGGTCACCCTGCACGAATCGCATATCGCCTGGGCGAGTTACGAGCGTGCCCTATGAGTCCGGCGGCACCGCGCACGGTGCACATCGTGATGCCCGGCGCCGTGGCCGACCCGTCCGCGCCCAGCGGCGGCAACGTCTACGACCGGCGGATCTGCCGGGATCTGCCGGGCATCGGCTGGCGGGTCCGGGAGCACGCCGTCGCGGGCGACTGGCCCCAGCCCGGTCCCGCCGCCCGCGCGGAACTGGCCCGGGTCCTGGCCGGGCCGGCGGACGGCACGGTCGTCCTGCTGGACGGGCTGGTCGCCGGTGCGCTCCCCTCCGTCGTCGTCCCGCAGGCCCAGCGGCTGCGGGCGGCGGTGCTGGTGCATCTGCCGCTGGGTGACGAGACGGGGCTGGCGCCCGGCCGGGCCGCGGATCTTCAGGCGCTGGAGGGGCGGACCCTGCGGGCGGTGCGGACGGTGGTGGCCACCAGCGCGTGGGCGGCCGGCCGGCTGGCGCAGCTGCACGGGCTGGTCCCCGACCGGGTCCATGTCGCCGCACCCGGCGCCGACATCGCGCCGCTCGCCGCCTCGGGCGGTGACGGCTCACGGCTGCTGTGCGTGGCCTCGGTGACCCCGCGCAAGGGGCAGCTGCGGCTGGTGGAGGCGCTCGCGGAGATCCGCGATCTGCCCTGGAGCTGCGAGGTGGTGGGTTCCCTGGAGCAGGACCCGGAGTACGCCGCCCGGCTCCGGGAGCTGATCGGGGCGGCGGGCGTCGGCGACCGGGTGCGGCTGCTCGGCCCGAGGACCGGCGCCGAGCTGGACGCCCGCTACGCCTCGGCCGATGTGCTGGTGCTCGCCTCGTACGCCGAGACCTACGGCATGGCGGTGACCGAGGCGCTCGCCCGGGGGATCCCGGTGCTGGCGACGGCCGTCGGCGGGGTTCCGGAGGCGGTCGGGCAGGCGCCCGGCGGCCGGGTGCCGGGCATGCTCGTCGACCCGGACGACCCCCGGGCGCTGACGGCGGCGTTGCGCCGCTGGCTGGGCGACCCCGGTACGCGCCGCCGGCTGTCCGCCGCGGCGCGCGAGCGGCGCACCGCGCTGGCCGGGTGGGAGAACACCACCCGCAACCTGGCCGATGCCCTGGAACAGCTCCGGGACGCACCGCGGAGGGCCGCGTGAGGACGACCGGCGTACCGCGCTACACCCCCGACTGGCTGGAGCTGCGGGAGGGCGCCGACGCGGCGGCCCGCTCCCCCGAACTCCTCGGGGCGCTGCGCCCCCGGCTGTGCGGCCCGCCGCTGGTGATCCACGATCTGGGCTGCGGCACCGGCTCCATGGGGCGCTGGCTGGCGCCCCGGCTGGGCGGCCCGCAGCTGTGGATCCTGCACGACCGCGACCCCGATCTGCTGGACCGGGCGGCCGTGCGGATGCCCCGGACCACCGCCGACGGCGACCGCATCACCGTCGCGACGGCGCGCGGCGACCTCTCCCGGCTGACCGGGAGCACCCTGGACGGCGCCTCGCTGGTGACGGCGTCCGCGCTGCTGGATGTGCTCACGCCGCGGGAGGTGGACGGGATCGCCGCGGCCTGCGCCGAGGCGGAGTGCCCGGCGCTGCTGGCGCTGTCGGTGGTGGGGCGGGTCGAGCTCGCCCCGGCCGATCCGCTGGACGCGGAGCTCGCCGAGGCGTTCAACGCCCATCAGCGGCGCGGCGGTCTGGTGGGCCCCGACGCGGTCGCGGTGGCCTCCCGGGCGTTCGCCCGGTACGGCGCGACGGTACGGACGCGGACCAGTCCGTGGCTGCTCGGCGCCGAGTGGTCGGCGCTGGCGGCCGAGTGGCTGCGGGGCTGGGTGGCCGCGGCCGTGGCGCAGCGGCCCGAGCTGGCCGGGCGTGCCGAGGGGTATCTGCGCCGCC
>NZ_BBOX01000313.1 GCF_001553455.1 Streptomyces hygroscopicus subsp. hygroscopicus | reverse complement strand
ATTCAGCACGCTCTCAACGTGCCGACGCCAACGCTCAGGACGCCGCTTATCAGTCTCCCAGCGCTTGACCTGATCGGTTGTACACGGACCGGTACGCGGGTCGTAACCGGCGGATTCATTGAGTTTTCGCGCCAGTTCCGCACGACTCAGACGAGCTGCCTCCCTGGCGGACCGGATGACGCCCCCGACGCTCACAGTGCCTCCTCGCACGTGCTGGCCCCCCGCTGGCCCCCTACTGGCCCCCAGTGTGGCACCTGTTCACCACCGGCAAGCCGTCGTTGACTGCTCGTCACCGGAACGAAAGTACAAGACCGACGCCCAGTCAGCGGGGAGGCCCAAAAATGGGAGACGACGCAACGAAGCCAATCCTTGTATTCATCTACGACCGTGAGGGGACCAGCCAGACGGATCGACTGCTCGCCCGAATCGCCATCTGCCGAGCCTTCGCAGCCGAGATGGGATGGGAGGTCACGGGTCAGTGGGTCGATCGCGGGGATGCCGCTATGGGGGAGCGCAGGCCGTTCTGGCAAGGCATGATCGCGGCTATGAAACAGCAGGGCCAGGGACGCCGCATCGTCTGTCTGGTGGCGAGCTGGAACCGCGTCGCGTACGACCTGGGCGTCCGTGCCCATCTGCGGCAGCTCGTTACCGAGGTCGGCGGCACGTGCGTGGCGGTCGAAGACGCCGTGCCCCCGCCGCCAATCTCCCGGGACGCGGCCATGCGTCAGATCCGGGCCAGTGGGCAGCAGATCGCCCCGGGGACGACGCTGGTTCGCCACGACGGGATGACGGCGTGACCTGTTTCCCGGCAGGGACGACGACTACCGGTCGCGCCTGACGGCGGGTGAAGACGCCGTGTCGTTCGAGGACCGGGGGCGCGCAGCCATCCGGGCGTCGTCGCGGTATCTGGCGGACCCGTCGACGTCCCTCAAAGACGCCCATGCGGCGATCAAGCTGCTTCAACTGACCCTCTCCGACATGATCACGGTCGCGGAGGACCGGAAGCGGCGGCTGGCGCGCCAGGAAGCCACGAGCCACCCAGCCTGATGACTTCCTCGTCCCCGCCCGAACCCCGCGCTTGGAAGAGGGCGAGGAGCGGCGGCGGGCGCACCTCA